>NZ_JBMDJF010000060.1:0-1007 GCF_057809055.1 Sphingobium sp. FG58
TGCCAGATATTTTCGACCGGGTTGAGTTCAGGACATTTTGGCGGCAACGGAACGATGCTGATATTATCGGGTACTTCCAGCTTCCCGGTCATGTGCCATCCGGCCTGATCCATCAGCAGCACGCCGTGGGCACCTGGTTTGATAGCAAGCGATATCTCCGCCAGGTGCAGCGACATGGTCTGGGTATTACAGAAGGGCAGGACCAAGCCAGCGCCCTTGCCAAGCTCAGGGCAGATAGCGCCGAAGATGTAGGCTGATTTGGTCCTCTGATCCTTGGGCGCTGAAGGCCGGGTGCCGCGCCTGGCCCAGCGACGGGTGATCTTGTTTTTCTGGCCGATACGGGCCTCGTCCTGGAACCATACCTCTATGGGCGTGTCGCCCGGGAGGGCGGCTTTGATCTTTGCCAGCTCGGTTGCAAAGCCCCCTTTTTGAAGTCCTCCATCGCATATTCGTTCTGGGCATGGTGACGTGGGCGTGCCGTCAATTTGACATAGCCCAGCTTTTTCAACTCTCGCCCTACGGTCGTTTCCGTCAGAGAAACCCCAAATTCGTCATGAAGCCACCGCGCCAGGTCGATCAGCCGCCAACGCACAACTCCATGGATCGCTGGTATCGGTCCACTTTCAACGACCTCCGCCAGCGCTTGGCGCTGGATATCATTCAGCAAGGGCGGCTTGCCTGGGGCCTTGCCGTCAAGGAGACCGGCTGGACCTCGGGCGTTGAACCGCACCACCCAATCCCGCACGATCTGCAGGGTCACTCCGCCGATGCGCGCGGCATCGCTGCGGTTCGCGCCATCATAGATTTCCGCCAAAGCTAGCAGTCGGCGTCCCTGGTTCGCGCTCTTCGTCGTCCGCGCCAGTCGCCTCAAGCCCGCTGCATCAAAGTCGTCTCGCAATCCAATCGCTGCACCCATGACAATGCCCTCCAACCCGAAGACATAGATTCATAGTTTCGCCGCTTTGGGAATCCCCCACGTGAGTCAGCATCACGGACGGATGGTATTA
>NZ_JBMDJF010000061.1:0-957 GCF_057809055.1 Sphingobium sp. FG58
AGTGTCTGATTCAAAATTATCTGTCATGATTTCATGATCTTGCGATGCGGCGGGCGAAGAGCTGGATCGAGGCGATGAAGAGCCATGCGGCTGCGGAGGCGATGGTTTGTTCGAAGTCCTTGGCGAGCCGCCGGTTGCGGTTCAGCCATGCCAGCGTCCGCTCGACGACCCAGCGCCGGGGCAGCACCTCGAAGCCTTTCGCCGTATCGGACCTCTTGATGATCGCGATGGTCCATTTACCAAAGCGGCGCAGGGTGTCCTTGAGTTTGTCTCCGGCGTAGCCTCCATCGGCGAAGACATGACGCAGCCAGGGGAAGCGCCGGATGATTTCGGCCAGCACCAGCGGCGCGCCGTCGCGGTCCTGAATGTCGGCGGTGTGGATCACGGCATGGACGAGATTACCCTCGGTGTCGGTCAGGATGTGGCGCTTGCGCCCCTTCACCTTCTTGCCTGCGTCATAGCCACGAGGTCCGCCGCTTTCCGTAGTTTTTACGGACTGGCTGTCGATTACGCCGGCGCTGGGCGAAGCCTCCCGGCCGTGCGCCTCGCGTGCAACCATCAGCAGGGTGTGGTTGATCGTAAGCCACAGCCCGTTGTCGCGCCAAAGGTAGAACCAGTGCCGCACAGTCGACACAGGGGGGAAACATGGCGGCAGCATCCGCCAGGGTAAGCCGCCGCGCAGCAGGTATAGGATCGCCTCGACAATGCGCCGCAGCGGCCATTTGCGAGGCCGCCCGACATGCGACGCTGGTGGCAGCAGTGGTTCCAGAACCGCCCACTCGGCATCAGTCATATCACTTGGCAAAGCCAGTCCGCTTCGCGCATGAACGGCGCGAGTGGTATCGGTCCACATCGTTGAATCCATGGTAGTTTTTGGCGAAACCCATGAATCAGCGATAGGTCAGGCCGTCAACCTAACCTGCTGATACCCCTCAACTTAATTTCCGATCAGGCTCT
>NZ_JBMDJF010000062.1:0-793 GCF_057809055.1 Sphingobium sp. FG58
CCTTTTAGACGCCGATCACCCCGCTAACGGGGTCCTTTTTGCACGCCGATCCACAAGCAACTCACCCGCATCCCCGTCAAGGGCGACCTGGCCAGCGCCATTAGGTATGGCTTGGGTCGCTGGCAGGCCTTCTCACTGTTCATCGAAAACGGGCGCGTCGCCATCGATAACAATGCCGCTGAGCGAGCCGTGAGACCTATTGGTCTATGAAGACGCAACTGGCTCTTCGCCGGCTCCGAAGCAGGCGCTGAAACCTTGGCGCGGGCCATGACGCTTATTGAAAGTTCCAAGATGAACGGTCTCGATCCGCAGGCTTATCTCGCCGACGTGCTAGGCCGTATCCATGATCACAAGATCAACCGGATCGAGGAGTTGCTGCCTTGGAAATGGGTGCCCTTGGTACCGTTGGCAGAGCTAGCCTGATGGCCACGATCACGCACGTACGCACGCTGGACTATGCTGCCAAAATGCTCGGTGAGGACGTGGAGCTGTTGGAAGCCATCGTCTGGAACGACGACAATCTGACATACGGCAGCATCATCAGCGTTTACACTGGCCCGGATGAGACCATTACGGCGCTCACCGACGATGGCCTCGATGAGCTGTCGGATATGCTTCGAGAAGCACGCCGAAGCACGCCGAACCACCCAGACCTGGCACTGCTTCCTCGATGACTTCGTTGACGATCCCGAACTCGCCACTCGCTTCAAGGCCCAACCACCGCGGTAACAATCGGACTGAACCGCCCCGGGATTGCCGGAGGCCATTTGGTATAAATTATGCGGCCATGGGG
>NZ_JBMDJF010000063.1:0-778 GCF_057809055.1 Sphingobium sp. FG58
CTCCCGCAACCAACAAAACCGACATTCCCAAAAGCCCCGACGCGAAAGCGCCGGGGCTTTGTGCATTCTCGGCTAGTCGACGCTGTTCGATCCATTCCAGGATCCTGCCAAACTCGCCGTAGAGCATAGCATTGACCTCACCGCGCTTCGCGCCGGGCGTGAGGTCGATGCGCTCAATCAATGCCCGCAACGCATCCGCTGCTTCCTGGCGCTCCTCCGGATGTGATAGCGCATGCGTCAGTCGCTCGACCTTGTGCCGATAAATCTCGGAGATGTTGGGATGGATATCCGGGACATCCGCCCATGACCTGATTGCCCGTTCCGCCGATAGGCCTCGAGCGGCGTTCTGCCGGCAAGGCTCGAGTGCGGACGCTGGGTGTTGTAATAGGTAATCCACCGACCAAGACCAGCCTTCAGCTCCGAACCGGTCTCGAAGGCATGGAGGTAGACGCATTCGTATTTCAGGGAGCGCCAGAGCCGCTCGATGAAGACGTTGTCCATCCACCGTCCCCGACCATCCATGCTGATGCGGACCTCGGCCTCGCGTAGCACGCTGGTGAAGGCGAAGCTGGTGAACTGGCTACCCTGATCGGTGTTGAAGATTTCCGGCTTGCCGAACCGGGCCAGCGCCGCGACGCAGAAGCCGGCATCCATGGTGTTCGACAACCGCCAGGCTAGGACCGTCCGGGTCGCCCAATCCATGATCGCTACCAGATAGAGGAAGCCCCGGCGCATGGGGATGTACGTCACGTCGGCGCACCAGACGTGGTTGGGCCGC
>NZ_JBMDJF010000064.1:0-717 GCF_057809055.1 Sphingobium sp. FG58
GGATCGAACCGATGACCTGATGCTTGCAAAGCAACCGCTCTCCCAGCTGAGCTAAGGCCCCGTATGAGGCTGGCACTGACTGGTGGGCCGGGGAGGAGTTGAACCTCCGACCTCACGCTTATCAGGCGTGCGCTCTAACCACCTGAGCTACCGGCCCCAGTGCTTCGTCAGAAGCGAACCTCTGACAAAAGCAGTGCTACGCAGGCTGCTTGTTCAGCAGCGCGAGGCGCTTTGGAGCCTGCTCAGCTATCAGCCAAACGACAATAAAGCGTTTAGCTAATCTCTAGTGATGAAGGGACATGAGGACGGCGGCATATGTTCTTTGGAATGGAGGAAGCTCTTTTCCAGTCAAGCTGGAACGCTTTCCGCCGATATCCTTAGAAAGGAGGTGATCCAGCCGCAGGTTCCCCTACGGCTACCTTGTTACGACTTCACCCCAGTCTCTAAACCCACCGTGGTCACCTGCCTCTTGTTGCCAAGTTAGCGCAGTGCCTTCGGGTGAATCCAAATCCCATGGTGTGACGGGCGGTGTGTACAAGGCCTGGGAACGTATTCACCGCGGCATGCTGATCCGCGATTACTAGCGATTCCGCCTTCATGCTCTCGAGTTGCAGAGAACAATCCGAACTGAGACGACTTTTGGAGATTAGCTACCGATCGCTCGGTTGCAGCCCACTGTAGTCGCCATTGTAGCACGTGTGTAGCCCAGCGCGTAAG
>NZ_JBMDJF010000065.1:0-429 GCF_057809055.1 Sphingobium sp. FG58
CCCCATGGCCGCATAATTTATACCAAATGGCCTCCGGCAATCCCGGGGCGGTTCAAAACCGCATCGGCGTGACCCATAAAATGCTCTACTGTCACCATTGACGGGTCCATCCGCCCGGCAAAATAGTTGTCACGCTTCATCAGACCAATATCGCTGAACGAGGCTGTAAACTCATCGCTAGGTCCGATCATCATGCCGAATTGGCCATGTATGATTAGGTTGCGATCGTCCGCTAATGTGAGAAGCTGGTTTACGCTGCCAAGCAGTTCATCCTCCTGCTCTGAAGCCAATCCTGCACATTTAACTCTAGCAGCGAAAAACTCTAGGCGGCTCTTTCCCGCTCCGCATTTTCGTAGGGTTTTTGCTTGTTCATTCTTGTGGATCGGCGTGCAAAAAGGACCCCGTTAGCGGGGTGATCGGCGTCTAAAA
>NZ_JBMDJF010000066.1:0-377 GCF_057809055.1 Sphingobium sp. FG58
CGGTTCGTCCGTTGGCGGAAAGCTGGGGTGTGGGACCGGCTATTGGCGGCGGTTTCTGCCGGGTTCAACGGCGAGTTGGTGATGATCGATTCCACCTGCATGCGCGTCCACCAACACGGTGCGACCGGTAAAAAAGGGGATCTGGAGATCATAGCATGGGACGTTCCCGGGGCGGTCTTACGACCAAACTCCACGCTCTTGTCGACGCTGATGGACGTCCTGTCAGCCTGAGACTGACAGGTGGGCAGGTCCACGATGCTTGTGAAGCTGAAGCGCTGATCGAGGCCATCCCCCCAGGCGCCACCCTACTCGGCGACAAGGGTTATGACAGCACCGCCATCCGCGAGGCTGCGGCGGCCAGAAACATCTGGGCCAAC
>NZ_JBMDJF010000067.1:0-323 GCF_057809055.1 Sphingobium sp. FG58
CCGGGCCGAGATCGTCTCGGCGGACCTGTCGACCATCGAGCCGGTCCAGCGCGTCATCGACGAAACCATCGCCACGCTGGGCGGCCTCCATATACTGGTCAACAATGCCGGGATCATCCGTAGAGCCGACAGCGTGGACTTTAGCGAAGCGGATTGGGATGCGGTGATCGACACCAATCTCAAAGTCCTGTTCTTCCTGAGCCAAGCCGCCGGTCGCCACATGATCGGTCAAGGCCATGGCAAGATCATCAACATCGCGTCCCTGCTCTCCTTCCAGGGCGGCATCCGCGTGCCGAGCTACACCGCGTCCAAGAGCGGCGTCG
>NZ_JBMDJF010000007.1:0-233046 GCF_057809055.1 Sphingobium sp. FG58
GCGCTACGGTTTCTCGACACGCTCGAAACGAACGGAGGCTGTGCCATGTCGCGTATCAGCCCTTGGGCCGCCAGGTGGCGAGCCGCCACAGATAGACAAGCACCGCCCCCACGACGCACACCGTCGCGGCCGGGCCGATATATGTGTCGATCTCGCTGAAATTCTTGCCCAGCACGAACCCGGCATAGGCCAGGATGATGTTCCAGATCAGCGCCCCGCCCGCAGTCCACGCCAGAAACTTCATATGCCCCATGCGGAACAGCCCGGCGGGCAGCGACACCATCGTCCGCAGCGCGGGCATGAAGCGGAACACGAACACGACGATCTGGCCATATTTGCCGAACAATCGGTCAAGCGCCTCCACATCGCGCCATTCCAGCGTCGCCCAGCGACCATAGCGATCGACCAAAGGCTTCAACCGGCCGAAGCCCAGCACATGCCCGACCATATACCAGAAATAATTACCCACCGTGGTGCCGAGCGTCCCCGCAACCAGCAACCACTCCATCGCCATGCGGCCCTGACCCACGCGAATACCGCCAATGCCCATGATCAGTTCGGACGGAATCGGCGGAAAGACATTTTCCAGCACCATCAGCGCGAAAATGCCCCAATAGCCGCCCGCGTCGATCAGGCGGAGAACCCAGTCGGTCATCGCCTGACTCTGGGTTCCCCGTGCTCCCGCGCAGGCGGGAGCCCAGTTGAAACGGCGGGACTGGACTCCCGCCTACGCGGGAGCACGGCGGGTAAAGACATCAACTAGGCCGCCGCCCGTGCCGCCAGCCTGGCGTCGATCGCGTCCCAGATCAGCCCGCCCGTATCGGTGCCGTCAAAGGCGTCGATCGCCACGATGCCAGTCGGAGACGTCACGTTGATCTCCGTCAGCCACTCGCCGCCAATCACGTCGATGCCCACGAACAGCAGGCCGCGCGCCTTCAACTCCGGCCCCATCGCTGCGCAAATCTCGCGTTCCTTGTCGGTCAGCACGGTCTTGGCCGCCGATCCGCCGACCGCCAGGTTGGATCGGATTTCGCCCGCCCCTGGAATCCGGTTGATCGCGCCCGCGACCTCCCCGTCGATCAGGACGATACGCTTGTCGCCTTGGGCGACGCCGGGGATGAAGGCCTGTACCATGAAGGGCTCAACCCATGACGCGTTGAAGATTTCCACCAGCGCGGAAAGATTCGATCCGCGGGCATCGACATGGAACACGGCGTTACCCGCATTGCCATAAAGCGGCTTGACCACAATCTCGCCATGCTGGGCCAGAAAACTGCGCACTTCGGCCAGATCGCGGGTGATCATCGTCGGCGGCATGAAACGGGCATAGTCCAGCACGAACAGCTTTTCCGGCGCATTGCGGACGCTGGCGGGATCATTGACCACCAGCGTTTCGGCCTGCACCCGCTCCAGCAAATGGGTGGCGGTGATGTAGCTCAGGTCGAACGGCGGGTCCTGCCGCATCAGCACCACATCGACGTCGCGGCCCAGGTCCAGTATCTCCGCCTCGCCAAAAGCGAAATGGTCGCCATCCACTTTCTGCACCTTGACCGGCCGCGCCTTCGCCAGCACCCGGCCATCGCGATAGGTCAGGTCTGGGGCGAGATAATGGTAGAGACGATGCCCCCGCGCCTGTGCCGCCAGCATGATGTGAAAGGTCGAATCGCCCGCAATCTTGATGCCCTCCATCGGGTCCATCTGCACGGCGACGGTCAGGGGGTTCAGTTCGGTCATGCTTGCGCTTCCTTCTTCATCCGTTCGTGCTGAGTAGGGGCTGAGCTTGTCGAAGTCCCGTATCGAAGCATCACCGGCACGCATCCTTCGATATGCCGCTTCGACAAACTCAGCGGCTACTCAGGACGAACGGGGAAGCCAAGGCTCACCCCCCATGCCAGACATTGGCCAGATGGCGTGGCGCGCGGCCCGGCGCAAGGAGGATGACGTCGATTCGCATATCGTCCCCCGCTTTGCCCAGATCATGCCAGAGGATTTCCGCCGCCGCCGCGACCCGGCGCAATCGCCGCTCGTCGATCGCCAGGTCCAGTTCCGCCGCCGTGGCGCGGGCCTTCACCTCGACAAAGGCCAACATCGCGCCCTTGCGCGCGACCAGATCGACCTCGCCCGCTGGCGTCCGCATCCGCCGTCCGACAATCTGCCAGCCTTTCAGCCGCAGCCACCAGGCCGCGATCCGCTCGGCCTGACGCCCGCGTCGTTCGGCGGCCAGTCTGGCAGGAATTGGGCGCTTCACCCCTTCAATTCCGTCGCCCGGTCATAGAGCGTGCGCCGGTCCAGCCCCAATTTCTTGGCAACCTCGCCCGCCGCCTTCGACACCGACAGCCGGGTCAGCGCCTCCAGCAACGCCGCGTCGGCATCCTCCGCGCTGGCGGGTGGCGCTTCGCCCGGCGGGCCGACGGTCACGACAATCTCCCCCTTGGGCGGCGCGTCGGCGTAACGAGCGGACAGTTCGCTCAATGTGCCGCAGGCGGTTTCCTCGAATGTCTTGCTGATCTCCCGGCTGACCGCCGCTTCCCGGTCGCCCAGATGGGCGGCCATGGCGGACAGGCTTTCGGACAGGCGCGGGCCGCTTTCGTAAAAGACCAGAGTCGCCCGCAGCCCGGCCACCTCGTCCAGCACATCCCCCCGCGCCTTGGCCTTGCTGGGCAGGAAGCCCATGAACAGGAAGCGATCGGTCGGCAGGCCCGACAGCGTCAGCGCCGCAATGGCCGCGCTGGGACCGGGCAGGGTCGTGATCCGCCGTCCCGCCGCCCGCGCATCGCGCACCAGCTTATAGCCCGGATCGGATATCAGCGGCGTCCCCGCGTCCGACAGCAGGGCGACCGATTCGCCCGCCATCCGCTCCACCAGCCGCGCCCGCACATTTTCGCCGCTATGGTCATGATAGGGCAGCATCGGGCGATCAGAGCCAGCATGGCGCAACAGCCGCGCGCTCACCCGTGTATCTTCCACGGCGACCACGTCCGCCAGCCGCAACACCTCCGCCGCGCGCGGGGTAAGGTCACCAAGGTTGCCGATCGGCCCCGCGACGATATAAAGCCCAGGTTCAAGACCCGAAGATTGAGTTTCCATAAGGACGCCAGATGACAGAGACGGATGCCTCCCGGCAAGCGGACTTGTTCGCTTCATTGAAGCGTGGCGCGCGAATCGCGCTTGCCGCGGGTACGCTGCTGCTCGCCGCCTGTCAGTCGATCGTACCCAAGGGACCGGCGCCCACCACCCCGACCGGCCCGGTTGGACCAAGCGGCCCGGACGTGACCCAAGGCCTGCCGACCGACACGCTGCGCCACCGCGTCGCGCTGCTGGTGCCGATGAGCGGTCCCAATGCCGGGGTCGGCCAGTCGATCGCCAACGCCACCACGCTAGCGCTGATGGACACCAAAACCGACAAGATCCGCATCACCACCTATGACACCGCCCTGGGCGCAGCAGCGGCGGCGAACCGCGCGCTGGCCGAAGGCAACCGCCTGATCCTTGGCCCCTTGCTCGCCGAGGATGCCCGCATTGTGGGGCCGATCGCCGCGCGCACCAATGTGCCGGTGATCAGCTTCTCCAACGACGCCAGCGCAGCGGGCAGCGGCGTGTATATCATGGGTTATAACCCCAACCAGTCGATCGAGCGGGTCGTCGGTTTCGCCCGCGACAAGGGGCTGTCGCGCTTCGCCGCGCTCATCCCGCGCGGCACCTATGGCGAACGGGCGGGCAATGCGCTGCTGCGCGCGGTCGAGCAGGCGGGGGGTACGGTCGTGTCGATGCAGAATTTCGACCGCAGCCCCGCTTCGATCACCGCAGCGGTCAAGAAATTGCAGGCCTCCTCCAGCTATGATGCGCTCCTGATCGCCGACAGCGGCAAGGTCGCGCTCCAGGTCGCGCCGATCGTGCGCAAAAATGGCGGCGCGACCGCGCGGCTGCTCGGCACGGAACTGTGGAATACCGAAGGCACGCTGGCCGCCAGTCCGGTGCTGCGCGGCGCCTGGTTCGCCAGCGTGTCGGACACGCTCTACGGACAGCTCGCGGGCAAATATCGCGCCCGTTACGGCACGGCGCCCTTCCGCCTGTCCTCGCTCGGCTATGATTCGGTCCTGCTGACGGTGCGGATCGCGCAGGACTGGAAACCGGGCAGCCCCTTCCCCGCGGCGCGCCTGCGCGATTCGGGCGGTTTTTCGGGCATTGACGGCGCGTTCCGTTTTGGCCGCACCGGCATCGCTGAACGCGCGCTGGAAGTGTCCGAAGTGGGGGCGGGCGCAGTCACGGTCATCGCGCCTGCGCCCCGCAGCTTCGCGGAGTAATCAGTCGGCTGCCGACCGGGGCACCCGCCCGGTCGGCAGGATCAGCGGCCAGCCATTGCCCGGATCGATGCAGGCGGTGATGCCATAGACATGGGCAAGCGCCTGCTCGGTCAGCACGTCCATCGGCGCGCCGTCCGCGACCAGCGCACCGCCGTCCATCAGCAGCAGCCGGTCGCACCAGCGCGCCGCCATGCTCAGGTCGTGCAGCACCGTCACCACCAGCGCCCCACCCCGCGCCTCGTCGCGCAACAGGTCCATCACGTCGATCTGGTGGCCGGGATCGAGCGCCGCGAGTGGCTCATCGGCGATCAGTCCCCGCGCACCCACCGCCAATGCCCGCGCCAGCAGCACCCGCGCCCGCTCCCCACCCGACAATTCGGTGGCGATCCGGCCTTTCAGATGCAGCACATCGGCGCGCGCCATCGCAGCCTCCACCGCCGCCTCATCCTCATCTGACAGGCGAGACAGCGGCCCCAGATGCGGCAGCCGCCCCAGCGCCACCAGCCGCTCGACGCTCAAGGGCCAGTGCAATGTCTGGCCCTGCGGCAGATAGGCGATGGCGCGCGCTATTGCCCGCCGGTCGATCCACGCGACATCCTGCCCGTCGATGCAAACCCGACCCGCCTGCGCCTTCGCCAGCCCCAGCATCGCCCGGATCAGCGTCGATTTGCCCGCGCCATTGGGTCCGATGATGCCGACCAACTGGCCCGGTGCCAGCATCATGCTGACATCACGCACCGCCGCATGACGGCCAAGCCGGACCGACAGTCCCTCTACCGCCAGGCTCACCATAGCCGCCGCTCCCGCATCAGGTGGATCAGGAACACCGGCACGCCCAGCATTGCGGTGACGACGCCGAGCTTCAATTCATTGGCCGACGGGATCAGCCGCACGCCGATATCCGCCAGCGTCAGCAGCACCGCGCCGCCGAGCAGCGAGGGCCATAGCACCGCCGAGGGCGACCGGTCGGTCAGCGGGCGCACGATGTGCGGCACGATCAGGCCGACAAAACCGATCGCCCCCGACACCGCCACCGCGCCGCCCACGCCGATCGCGACGCCCAGCATCATCCGCAACCGCGCCGCGTTGAGGTTCACGCCCAGCGCCTGCGCGCCTTCCTCCCCCAGCGTCAGCGCGTCCAGCGTCCGCCCGTCGGCCAGCAACAAAGCCGCGCCGATGGCGATGCAGGGCAAGGCGACGCTGACATGGACATAGCTGCGGTTTTCCAGACTGCCCATCAGCCAGCTCATAATCTCCATCGCCGCAAAGGGGTTGGGCGACAGGTTGAGCGACAGGCTGATCCCTGCGCCTGCCAGCGTTGCGACGGCGATGCCCGCCAGTATGAGCGTCAGCGGGCTTTCCGACGGTCCCGCCAGCAGGAACAGGCCGGCGATGGCGATCAGCGCAGTGGTGATCGCCAGCAACGGCAGGACCAGCGGGTGCAGGGCGCTCAGCCCAAAATAGAGCGCGCACACCGCGCCCAAGGCCGCCGCGTTGGACGCGCCCAGCACGGAGGGTTCGGCCAGCGGGTTGCGCAAATAGCCCTGCAAGGCCGCGCCCGACAGGCCCAGCATCGCGCCGACGAGCAGACCAAGCAGCATCCGGGGCAAGCGCAGGTCGATGATGATGGCGCGGGCAATGTCATCGCCGCCGCCGGTCAGCACCGCCCAGATCCGCGCGGGACTGATCGCGACCGCGCCCAGCATCACGGAACCCATTGCTGCGGCGACCAGCAGAAGCAACAGCGTGGGAATGAGCAGGGGGTGACGGCGGGCCGTCATGGACGCACGCCTTGGCGGTTGGCAAGGCGACGTGTTCCTGCGAAGGCAGGAACCCAGTTCTGAGCGCGGGACTGGGTCCCCGCCTGCGCGGGAACACGTCCTACTACAAGACAGGCTCCATGATCCTTCCGCTGACCTTTGCCATTGCCGCCCTGACGCTCACCGGCACGGCACACGCCACGCCGCGTCGCATCGTCTCGCTCAATGTCTGCGCCGACCAATATCTGATCGCGCTGGCCGACAAGAGCCAGATCGCCGCGCTCAGCAGCAATGCGCGCGATCCTGAATTGTCGGCGGCGGCGGACGCAGCGCGGGACTATCGCGTGCTGCGCCGCGCTTCGGAGGAGGTGCTGGCAATCCGGCCCGACCTGATCCTGGGCTATCCTATCGGGCCGAACATAGTCGCCGGTGCGCCGCCGGGGCAGTGGACCACATTGGGTCTGGCCAGCGCGGACAGCTATGCCGCGATCCTGGACCAGATACGGCAGGTGTCGCGCGCGGTGGGGCATCCTGAGCGGGGTGAACAACTGATCGCGCAGATGAACCGCGAACTGGCGGCACTGCCCAAAGCGAAGCGTAACGGCGTCGCAGCCTATTATCAGCGGCGCGGCTACATGACCGGCACCGGCACGCTGGTCGATGATCTGATGCGCCGGGTGGGGCTGACAAACCTCGCCGCGAAACTCGGCAAGCCCGCGCTGGCGCAGGTGCCGCTGGAGGCGATGGTCGCGGCGCGGCCCGACTGGCTGATTGTCGAAAGCGGCAGCGAAGCGGTGGTCGATCAGGGGACCGAAATGCTCCAGCATCCCGCGATCAAATCCATCCCGCGCATCAGCCTGCCGCAAAGCTGGACCGTGTGCGGCGGCCCTGCCTATGTGCAGGCGGCGCGGGCCATCGTGGCGCAACTTGGGGCGCCACGCAGCAAAAGCGCGACGCGGCTGAACGCGCCGAAATGAAGGAACGGGCTGCGCGCCCGTCCCCCCTTGTGCCATATCAGAAGCGGACACGCACACCGCCAAAGGCGGAGCGGCCATAGACGCCATAGCCATAGGCAGTGGCGTAGGCTTCATCGAACAGATTGTCGATCCGGCCATAGACTTCCAAATGCTCGCCCAGTGGCAGCGAGGCCCGCAAACCGGCAAGCGCATAGCCGTCCAGACGACGGGTGTTGGACGCATTGTCGAAACTGTCGCCCACCATCGTCACCGTGGCACCCGTCGAGAGGCCGAAAGACCAGACATAGTCCGCCGAGACGCTGACCGCATTGACGGCGCGGCGCGGCAGGCGGTTGCCATCATTGATCCCGCCCGACCGGTCGCGCGCATCGACATAGCTATAGCTGCCGGTCACGGTCAGCGCGTCCACCGGCTTTAACGCGATGCTGGCCTCCACACCCTTGGCGCGGGTGCGGTCCAGATTGCTGTAGCTGAAGGTCGCATTGTCATAATTGATCTGGTCGGTGGTATCGCGCAGAAAAGCCGTGACCGAGACTGTCGCCCGCCCGCCGTCCAGGCTCTGGTCGAAACCGACATCATAGCTTTTCGAGCGTTCGGGGCGCAGCGCGCTGTTGCCGCTGAACATGTCGTAAAGCTGATAGAGCGAGGGTGCCTTGAACCCTTCGCCATAGCTCAGGCGAATATTGGTCGCGCCCGCATTGGGCGTATAGTTGGCGTTCGCGCCGAATGTTGTCGCGCCGCCAAACTGGCTATGATCATCATGCCGTACGCCACCGGTGACCGACAGGCCGGTGAAGGGCTTGACGATCGCCAGCGCATAGACGCTGTCGATGTTGATCTTCGCCGACGACGTGCTGCCGAAGCCGAAGAAATCATAATCGGGCCGCTCATGTTCATAGCCGAACACCAGCTTGGCCTGATCGACCGGGGCATAGACGCCTTCATAGTCGAAGCGCAGGTTGGTGCCGGAATAGCCATAGTCCGGGTCGGTGCCGCGCACGAAATAATAGTCGCGGTCGTTGCGCAGATAAGTGACCGCCGCGCGGTTGGTCAGCTTCCCATCCAGCAGGGCGAGGTTGAGGCCCGCATAGCCCACATATTGGTCGAGCTTGCTCACATCGCTGCTGTCGGCAGGCGCGCCGAAGAAGCTGTCATAGTCCAGGTCGGCCTGGATATAATAGCCGCGCAGGTCCAGGCTCAGCGCATCGCTGAACGCCAGTTTCAGCCGGGCGTTGGTGGCGATATTTTCATAACCATCCTTTTCCGTGCCGCCCGCCGCCGAGGAAATGCCGTCGGTGCGGAAGTAAGCCGCGCCCACCCCGCCCGATGCGATGCCGCTGGTGCCGGAGACGTCCGCCTTGGCATTCACCGTATCGCTATAGCCATAATCGACCGAGGCGTTGGCACCAAAGCCGTCAGCAGGCACGCCGGTCATGATGTTGACCACGCCGCCGATCGCCTGGCTGCCATGCACCACCGAGTTGGAGCCGCGCAGCACCTCGATCCGCTTGATATTGCCGGTCAGCAAATGGCCGAAATCATAGCCATCGCCGATGCCGCTGGGGTCGTTGACCTTCACCCCGTCGATCAGCACCAATGTCTGTGTCGTTTCCGCGCCGCGCAGCGACACGCCGGTCACGCCGCCGACCGATCCATTGCGATTGAAGCGCACCCCCGGCGTCGTCGCCAGCAGATCAACCACATCGACCGCCTGCCGCGTCTGGATGGTCTGCGCGTCGATGACGGTGATCGCCTGCCCGACTTCGTCCCGCGACTGTTCGATGCCCGACGCGGTGACGACGATATTATCGTCCTGCGCCAGAGCGGGCGTAGCCGCCAGCAGCGCAATGAGAGAAATCCCTGTTTTTAACATTATAAATGCCCTGAGCGTCTGAATGCGACTTCAAGGCCAGGGCGTCCGCGCAAGCGGTCGCGCCATGATGCGGGACAAACGCCAGCCCCCGCCGCACGGCACGATGCGGCCCCGGCCGCACAGCGTCGCTCGACGGAAAACCACCGTGCCATGACCATCCCCTGGATCAGGGCAAGAGCGACCAGACGCCGGCAGGTCTCCTGGCTCGCGGGTCAGGGCAATAACGCACGGACCTTCCCAGACACATCGTCCAGTGGCCGGGCCTTGCGACCCGCGTGCATCATGCTCACCGCTTACAGTTGCAGGGACAGCCGCGGAATTGGGCGCTTGCACGCCCGCACCGCATTCCCATTTTCAGCCCCTTGCGGGACACCGGCGCGATCTAGCTGCAAGGGAAGCCAAGCCCCCCTCACGCCGCGCGCTCTAGGGGAAAGGCACCGCGATGCCAAGCGGCCTGTGGCGCTACGCCAGCGGAGCGTTGCCCCGGTGCAACACCGCGTCGGCCCGCGCCAGCACGACCAGCGGCAATCCCGCCGCCGCCGCGCGCTCTGCCGCCAGCCTCGTGGGGGCGGAAATCGTCACCAGCAGTGGGCATTGGCTCAGCACCGCTTTTTCCACCAATTCATAGGAACAGCGCGACGACAGCAGGGCAAAGCCGCCGTCCCAGTTCGCCCCCGCCCGCTTCATCGCGCCGATCAGCTTGTCGAACGCATTGTGCCGCCCGACATCCTCCCGCGCCAGAAGGATCGCCCCGTCCGCGCTGACCCACGCGGCGGCATGGGCCGCACCGGTGGCGGCGTTGAGCGGCTGATGCACCGCCAGCCCATCGAGCGCGCGAAAAATCGCCGCCCGGTCGGCGCGCGAACGCGCCGCTACCTGTGGCAGGGGCCGGATCGCCTGCTCCAGATTTTCAATGCCGCATATGCCGCACGAGGAGTCCGACGCCCGGTGCCGCACCCGGTCCAGCAACAGGTCCGTCCGCGACGGCGGCAGGGTGGCGCGGGCGACGATGCCTTGATCGGTGCGATGGGTATCCACATCGAACGGCGCATCGTCCGGGCCGATCAGCCGCTCGGCCAGCGCGAAGCCCTGCACCAGATCGCCAATATCGGCCGGCGTCGCCATCAGCACGGCATAGCCGATACCGTTAAATTCGATCGCAACCGGCACTTCGTCGGCCAGCGCCCGATCGATCGGCTGCGTCGCCCCATCGGCGGTCAGCCGGTCGAAAGTCATGCTCTGGCGGTCTGCATCCATCAAGAAGGGGTAGCGGTGGATCGCGCGCCGCTCAACCGGCGTCGCAATGCCCCGTCTCGTCCACCATGTTGAATTGCGCCGCATCCACTTGCGGAGCGCCCCTGGCCTGCGCCATGCGCGCAACGGCTGCGGCCACTATGGGGGAAAGCCGTTCGGGCTGGTCCTGCGCAATGGCAATGATCTGCGCTTTTATGCGCGGGTCCCAGAAACGGGTCAAATGCTCGGCCAGCGCCGCCACCGCCTTCGCCTCGCCCATGGTTTCCAGGTTGCGCGCAATCTGGTGCGCCATATAGACCAGCCGGTCCGTGGTGGACATGACTTCGGTTTCGTCGCTCATATGCCCGACCCTATTCCGCCGCTTCCAGCGGTGCAATGCGGCGGCTCATCCGGGCCTGATCGGCATAATCCTGCTGCCAGTCGCTCGGCCCGTTGGATGGCATCACCTGCACCGCCGTCACCTTATATTCCGGGCAGTTGGTCGCCCAGTCGCTATAGTCGGTGGTGATGACGTTGGCCTGCGTTTCGGGGTGGTGGAAGGTGGTATAGACCACGCCCGGCGCAACCCGCTCGGTCACTTGCGCGCGCAGCGTCGTTTCCCCGGCGCGGCTCTTCAGCGCGACCCAGTCGCCCTCCTTGATCCCGCGATTCTCGGCGTCCGACGGATGGATTTCCAGCCGGTCCTCCGGGTGCCAGGCGGTATTGGCGGTGCGCCGCGTCTGCGCGCCGACATTATAATGGGACAGGATGCGCCCCGTCGTCAGCAGCAGCGGGAAGCGCGGGCCGGTCTTTTCGTCGGTCGGCACATAGTCGGTGACGACGAACTTGCCCTTGCCCCGCACGAAGCCGTCGATGTGCATGGTGGGCGTGCCATCGGGCGCGGCGTCATTGGCGGGCCATTGCAGCGATCCTTCCGCCTCCAGCCGGTCATAATGGACGCCTGCGAAAGTGGGGGTGAGCGCGGCAATCTCATCCATGATCTGCGCGGGGTGATCATAGGTCCAGCCCAAGCCCATGGCATTGGCGACCAGCTGAACGATTTCCCAGTCGGCATAGCCGTTCAGGGGCGCCATCACCTTGCGCACCCGCTGGATGCGGCGTTCGGCGTTGGTGAAGGTGCCGTCCTTCTCCAGGAAGGTCGAACCGGGCAGAAAGATATGGGCGTAATTGGCGGTTTCGTTGAGGAACAGGTCCTGCACCACCACGCACTCCATCGCTGCAAGGCCTGCCGCGACATGATGGGTGTTGGGGTCGGACTGGAGAATATCCTCACCCTGCACGAACAGCCCCTTGAACGTCCCGTCGGTCGCCGCGTCCAGCATGTTGGGGATGCGCAGCCCCGGCTCGGCGTCGAGCGACACGCCCCAGGCCTGCTCGAACAGGCTGCGCGTGGCCACGTCCGACACATGGCGATAGCCGGAAAATTCATGCGGGAAGCTGCCCATGTCGCAGGCGCCCTGGACATTATTCTGGCCACGCAGCGGATTCACGCCAACGCCCTCTCGCCCGACATTGCCGGTGGCCATGGCGAGGTTGGCGATGGCCATGACGGTCGATGACCCCTGGCTATGCTCGGTAACGCCAAGGCCATAATAGATCGCGCCATTGCCGCCGGTGGCATAGAGCCGGGCCGCAGCGCGCACCTCGTCCGCCTTCACGCCGGTCAGCGGTTCGATCGCTTCAGGCGAACGGGCGGGTTGGGAGACGAAATCGGCCCAGTCGGCAAATTCATCCCAGTCGCACCGTTCCCGAATAAACGCCTCGTCATAGAGCTTCTCGGTGACGATGACATGCGCCATCGCGGTCAGCATCGCGACATTGGTGCCGGGGCGCAGGGGCAGATGATGGTCCGCCTCGACATGCGGGGATTTGACCAGATCGGTGCGGCGCGGGTCCATGACGATCAGCTTGGCCCCTTGGCGCAACCGCCTTTTCATGCGGCTGGCAAATACGGGGTGGCCGTCGGTCGGGTTCGCGCCGATGACCAGGATCACGTCCGACTGCATCACGCTGTCGAAATCCTGCGTGCCTGCCGACGTGCCGAAGGTCTGGCTGAGGCCATAGCCGGTCGGCGAGTGGCAGACGCGGGCGCAGGTATCGACATTATTATTGCCGAAGCCCTGGCGGATCAGCTTCTGGACGAGGAAGGTTTCTTCATTGGTGCAGCGGCTCGACGTGATGCCGCCGATGGAGCGGGTGCCATATTTGGCCTGGATACGGCGGAATTCCGACGCGGTATAGGCGATCGCTTCGTCCCACGACACTTCGCGCCATGGTTCGCTCACCGATGCGCGGATCATCGGGTTGAGGATACGGTCCTGATGCTGGGCATAGCCCCAGGCGAAGCGGCCCTTGACGCAGCTATGGCCGCGATTGGCCTTGCCGTCCTTCCACGGCACCATGCGCACCAGTTCCTCGCCCCGCATTTCCGCGCGGAAGGTGCAGCCGACGCCGCAATAGGCGCAGGTGGTGACGACGGCGCGGTCCGGGGTGCCGACCTCGACCACCTTCTTTTCGATCAGCGATGCGGTGGGACAGGCCTGCACGCAGGCACCGCAGGAGACACATTCGGACCCCAGAAATCCCTCGCCCTGCGACGCGGAGACTTTGGAATCGAACCCCATCCCCTCGATCGTCAGCGCGAACGTCCCCTGCACTTCGTCGCAGGCACGCACGCAGCGGGAGCAGACGATGCATTTGCTGGGGTCGAAATCGAAATAGGGGTTCGACTGGTCCTTCGCCTGCCCCATATTGGTCGCGCCGTCATAGCCATAGCGCACGTCGCGCAGGCCGACCGCACCGGCCTGATCCTGCAATTCGCAGTCGCCATTCGCGCCGCAGGTCAGGCAGTCGAGCGGATGGTCGGAGATATACAGCTCCATCACCCCGCGCCGCAACTGCTTGAGGCGATCGGTCTGCGTGCGCACGACCATGCCCTCTGCCACCGGGGTGGTACAGGAGGCGGGATAGCCATTGCGCCCCTCCACCTCGACCAGGCAAAGGCGGCAGGAGCCGAAACTCTCGACACTGTCGGTCGCGCAGAGTTTGGGGATGGAGCCGCCCAGCAGCGACGCGGCGCGCATGATGCTGGTGCCTTCGGGCAGGGTGACGGCCTGCCCGTCGATGGTCAGGGTGACGGACTTGCCAGTCGCAATCGCAGCGGGCGTGCCATGGTCGGTTTCGCGGGTAAAGGTCATTCCGCAGCCTCCTTCAACGGCGCCAAATCCGGACTTGGACTCGCGCCGAAATCTTCTGGGAAATAATCGAGCGCGCTCAGCACCGGATAGGGGGTGAATCCCCCCAGCGCGCAGAGCGACCCATATTTCATCGTATCGCACAGGTCGCGCAGCAGCGTGGTTTGCGCGTCGAGCGAGGTGTCGATCCGGGCGGGGGAACGGGAGTAGAGGGCTTTGCCAAGATAGCCCCCCTTCCCGTCATGCTGACGAAAGTCAGCATCCAGGGCGGCATCATCCAGCCTTGCATTACGGGACTCTGGATCCTGACTTTCGTCAGGATGACGAAGGGAAATGGGTGGCCGCGCCGCCATGATCCGATCGACAATCTCCACCCCGCGCGTCGATCCGATCCGGCAGGGCGTGCATTTGCCGCAGCTTTCCGCGGCGCAAAATTCCATCGCGAAGCGGGCCATATGCGCCATATCGACACTGTCATCGAACACCGTGATCCCGGCATGGCCAATCAGCCCACCCGCAGCGGCGAAGCTTTCATAATCGAAGGGCAGATGGAACATGGATGGCGGGAAATAAGCACCCAGCGGTCCCCCCACCTGCACCGCGCGCACCGGACGGCCATTCGCGGTGCCGCCGCCAATATCGTTCACCAGTTCGCCCAGCGTGATGCCAAAGCCGATTTCGTACAGCCCGCCATGCCGCACATTGCCCGCCAGCTGCACCGGCATCGTCCCGCGCGACCGGCCAAAGCCAACCGCCGCATAGGCATCCGCCCCTTCCGCCAAAATGAACGGAACGGCAGCGAGGCTCAGCACATTGTTGATGACGGTCGGCTGGCCGAACAGACCTTTCAGCGCAGGCAGGGGCGGCTTGGCGCGCACCTGGCCGCGCTTGCCCTCGATCGAATCGAGCAAGGCGGTTTCCTCGCCGCAGACATAGGCGCCCGCGCCCTCGCGCACTTCCAGCGTGAAGGGCGCGATCAGATGCGCCGAACGCTCGATCGCCAGCCGCATCGTGTAAATGGCGAAGGGATATTCGGAGCGGATATAGATATAGCCATGATGCGCGCCCACGGCATGGGCGGCGATCGCCATGCCCTCGATCAGGCAATAGGGATCGCCCTCCATCAGCATCCGGTCGGCAAAGGTGCCGCTATCGCCCTCGTCGGCGTTGCAGACGATATATTTGTCGCCCGCAGGCGCATCCAGCACCGTCTGCCATTTGATGCCGGTCGGGAAACCTGCCCCGCCGCGCCCGCGCAAGCCCGACGCCTTGACGGCATCGACCACGGCCTGTGGCGCCATCGCGCGCGCGGCGTCCAGCCCTTTCCAGCCGTCCTGCGCGGCGTAATCGGTCAGGCTGACCGGATCGATCACCCCGCACCGGGCAAAGGTGAAGCGCTGCTGCCCGGCGAAGAAGGAGAGTTGATCGACCAGTCCCAGCCGGTTGGGGTGGCTGCCATCCAGCACCGCCGCGACGTCCCATGGCCCCACCGGACCATAGCCGATGCGGCCGTCCGCCGTCTCCACCTCGACCAGAGGCTCGATGCTGAACAGCCCGCGCGATCCGGTGCGGATTACATCGCACCCGGCGTCGGCAAACGCCTGCGCAACATCGTCTGCGCCCAAAGCGACCGATGCCATGTCGCGGCTCACATAAATTTTCATGCCGCCACCTCCGCTGCGATCCGATCCAGCGCGGCCGTGTCGATCCGCGCCATGGGGCGACCGTCGACCAGCGCATTGGGGCCGACCGCGCACAGGCCCAGGCAATAGACCGGCTCCAGACTGACCGCGCCATCGCCGCGCGTCTCCCCCATCGCCACGCCCAGCCGCTGCGCCGCTGCCGCCTCGATCGCCGCGCCGCCGCGCGCCTGACAGCTTTCGGCCCGGCACAGCTTGACGACATGGCGACCCGCAGGCGTACGGCGAAAATCATGATAGAAGGTGACGACGCCATGCACGTCAGCGCGCGACAGGTTCAGCGCGCGCGCGATGACCGGCACGAGCGCATCCTGTACATAGCCAGCCTCTTCCTGCACCGCGTGCAGCAGCGGCAGCAATTGGTCGCGCGTCGCGCCGTGGCGCGCCGTCCAGCCTTCGATAAACTCTTCCATCCCGATACCCTGCCTTATGGCCGCAATTTTGACCGGATAGTGCGGCAGCGGGGCGCGCCGGTCAAATCGAAGCCAGCGATGCTTGATAGAGATACCCTATCAAAGCGATCCGAAGCCGGGCGGCAGGCGCAACCCGCGCGCCACCGCCAGCACCGCCTGCGCCAATGGGCCCATCGGCGCACTGTCCGACACGATGACGCCCACCCGGCTACCATCCCCCATGTCCGGCAGCGGCGTCGTGCGCGCCCAGCGCAGCCCGTCCAGCAAAGCAGCATGGCTGTCGGGAATGATCGAACAGAGCCGCCCCTGCTGCACCAGCCCCAACAGCGCGACATAGGAGTCGGCGGTGACCAAGGGCCGCAGCGCAAGCCCGCGTGTCGCCAGCCGCGCGTCCAATATCCGCCGATTCTGCATCCCCTGATGCAACAAGCAGAGCGGCAGACTGGCAACGTCCGCCCAGTCGACGACAGCAGGAATCGACACGCCATCCATCGCGCTCACCAGCATCGCCCGCTCGGCATAGAGCGGCACCGATAGCGCATGGGCAGGCGGCTCGAAATCCAGATAGGTGAGGCCCGCGTCCAGCTCGAACGCGGCCAGTTCACGCTCGATCTGGCGCGATGTAAGCGCGCGAACGGAAATATTCAGCCCCGGATGCCGCTCCAGCATCGCGGTCGCCAGACAGCCGATCGCGGGCATGGCCGCAGGGATCGCGCCCAGCCGCAATTCCCCTTTGAGTGGCCCGCGCGCCGTTTCCGCCGCCTGCCCCAGCGCCTCGGCGGCGGCCACCAACTGCCGCGCCCATGGCAAAATCGCCTCGCCCTCCGGCGTCAATCCGGCATATTTACGGTCGCGCCGGATCAGCCTTTTGCCCAGCTGCGATTCCAGTGTGGCAATGCCCGCCGACAGCGTGGGTTGCGACACATGGCATAGCGCCGCCGCCCGCGCAAAATGGCCTTCGCGCTCCAGCGCCAGGAAATATTCGACAAGGCGGGTCTGCATATATTTGGTATAGGCCTGATAGAAGGGCGCTATCAAGGAAGCATCATGACGGAACGGCGGATATTGGGCGCGGTGCTGGCGGGGGGCCGGTCCAGCCGCTTTGGCAGCGACAAGGCGCTGGCGGTGATGGCGGACGGACGGACCTTGCTGGACCATGCGGTTGCGGGCCTTGCGCCCCATGTCGCGCAGGTGGTGATTTGCGGGCGGGACGGTGGCCTGGCCGATCGGCCCGCGCCGGACATGGGACCATTGGGCGGACTGAATGCTGCGCTATACTACGCGCATATCCATGGCTTTGCCGGGATTTTGACGACGGGGTGCGATATGCCACTCTATCCGGTGGACCTGCCAGCGGCCTTGATCGGAGGGGATGCTGCGATATTGAAGGGTCAGCAACTGCTCGGCTGGTGGCCTGCATCTCTCGCGCCTGAACTCGACGCCCATCTGGCGGCAGACAATAACCGCTCCATCTATGGCTGGCTCGACCGCATCGGCGCGCGGGTGGTGGAGATGCCGGGGCTGGTGCTGCCCAACATCAACCGGCCGGAGGATCTGGCGGGTTTGTGACCTGTATTCCCGCGCAGGCGGGAACACAGTCCCGACGTTGCAACTGGATTCCCGCCTGCGCGGGAACATATGGGGACAGGTCAGAATGTCAGCGCCACGCTCGCCCCAATCTGCACCGGCACCCGCGTCCCCGCCACCGCTTCGCCGATCAGCAGCAGGGTCGGATCTTCGTCGCTGATCGTCTGCACCAGAAAGGCCAGCGCCGACAGCTTGCCGCGGATCAGCCGTTCGCTGGACAGCGAGACATTGACCGCCACCATCACCGGGGTTTCCGGGTCGCGCCCGGCCGCGATCAGGTTGCGCGCAATCTCGCCCGCCGCCGCGCGGCCCATATAGATGCCGATCGTCCCGCCGGGCCGTGCCAGCGCGTCCCAGTCGAGTTTCAACGGTTCGCCCGCCTTCAGATGGGCCGTAACCAAAGTCAGCCCGCGCGCCTTGCCGCGCAGGGTGAGCGAGGCATGGCCGCTCGCCGCCGCCGCGCTGGCCGTGGTGATGCCGGGACAGATGCGCACGGCTATGCCAGCCTCCCCCAGATGGTCCATTTCCTCCGCCGACCGGCCGAATATCGACGGATCGCCGCCCTTCAGCCGCACGACGCGCTTGCCCGCCCGCGCGGCGGCCAGCAGCAGGTCATTGATGCTCTCCTGCTGCTTGCTGTGACGACCGGAGCGTTTACCCACGCTCACCCGCTCGACCCCGGCGGGGATCAGGTCCCGCACTTGCCGCCCTACCAGCGCATCGTAAAAGACGATGTCGGCGGCGGCGATCAGCTTTTCCGCCTTGCGCGTCAGCAGGTCCGGGTCGCCCGGCCCCGCGCCCACCAGCCACACCTGTCCGGGCGCGATCAGTTCATTCGGCTGCATGAAGCGTCTCCTGTTGGGCCTGGGCCAATATGTTGGCCAGCGCCGGACGGCATGACCCGCAGTTGGTCCCGGCCCCCAAAGCGGCACCGATCGCGGGAACATCGACCAGCCTCTGTTCGCGAATGGCCGTGACGATGTTGTTCAGGCCAATGTCGAAGCAGACGCACACCACCGCGCCCTTGTCGGGCTGATTGCCCGGTCCGCGCGCGGCCAGCACCGATGCGCCGACGCTTTCGACAGCGAGTTGCCCGATCAGCCAGTCGCGGGTGGGCAATATGCCGCTGCGGGTGACGATCAGCACGCCCGCCAGCTTGCCGTCGCGGATGATCGCGACGCGGCGGGTGCCGCGCGTCATGTCGATCGCCTCGACCCGATCGCCCTTGGGCAGGCACGCTTCCAGCCGCGCCGGATCGCCATTGCCCGCCACTTCGTAGAGCGCGCCGCCCGGCACGGTGATGCGTGTGGCCCACAAGCATGGCACGCGGACGGGTTCGCTCCCGCGCAGGATCAGAAAGCCCTTCCACTCGGTAGCGACTTTTTCGACCCGGACCGGGGTGGCTTTGAACCCCGGCTGACCCGAATGGGGATCGACCAGCGGGCGCGGCAGCAGGCCGGTGCGGCCGCCGGTGGATTGCTGATCAGTCCAGTGGATCGGGGTAAAGACTTCGCCGGGGCGCTGGCCATCGCTGATCCGCGCGCGGAACAGGCTGTCGCCCTGCGGCGTCGATACGCGGGCGAGATCGCCATCGGCGATGCCCAAGGCGGCACCGTCTTGCGGGTGAACCTCGACCAGTGGCTCCTCGCGATGGCGCGCCAATTTGGGCGACAGGCCGGTGCGGCTCATCGTGTGCCACTGGTCGCGATACCGCCCGGTGTTGAGCGTCATCGGCCAGTCCTTGAGCGGCCCCTGCACATCCATTTGGCTGACCGGCAACAACCGCGCCTTGCCATCGGGCGTCGAAAAACGCCCGTCGGTAAAGGGCGTGTCGCCCCAGCGGAACGGCTCCATCACCTCATAGGCATCATTGCCCAGCGTCGCGTGTGCGCGCAGGTTCAGCAGCCGCACGCCGTCATTCTGATAGGCGGTCAGGCGCGCATGTTCGCGCCAGATGTCGGCGGGACGATCATAGGCAAAGGCGTTGCGCCATCCCATGCGGCGGGCGACTTGCGTGACGATCCACCAGTCCGGCTTGGCTTCGGCGGGTAGCGGCAGCAGCGCGCGCTGGCGGCTGATCGTGCGGTCGGAGTTGGTGACCGTGCCGTCCTTTTCGCCCCAGGCCGCGGCAGGCAGGCGAACATGGGCGTGGACACTGGTGTCGGTAGTCGCCATCACCTCCGACACGACGAGGAAAGGGACCGTCTCCAGCGCTTCGCGGACGCGATTGGCGTCGGGTAGCGACACGGCGGGATTGGTCGCCATCACCCACAAAGCCTTGATTCGGCCTTCGTTGATGGCGCGGAACATATCGACGGCTTTCAGCCCCGGCTTGGTCGCCATGGTCGGCGCGGCCCAGAAGCGGCCGACGCGCGCGACATTGTCTGGTGCGAAATCCATATGGGCCGCCAGCGTGGAGGCGAGGCCACCGACTTCGCGCCCGCCCATGGCGTTGGGCTGGCCGGTGATAGAGAAAGGCGCCGCGCCCGGCTTGCCGATGCGGCCGGTGGCGAGATGGACGTTGATGATCGCGTTGACCTGATCCGTGCCGCGGATCGACTGGTTGATCCCCTGGCTGAACATGGTGACGGTGCGCGGGGTCGCGGCGAAGAGTTCGTAAAATTGCTGGAGCAGGGCGGGCGAGACATCGCACGCCTTGGCCGTGGTCCACAGGTCATGGCCGGTGCGGATATGGTCCCAGAAGCCGTCGGGCGCATTGACGCTGCGCGCCAAAAAGTCCGCGTCCAGCAGCTTTGCCTGATCCATCCAGGCGAGCAGCCCGTTCATCAGCGCGACGTCGCTGCCGGGCCGCAGCGCCAGATGCAGGTCTGCGCCTTCGCAGGTTTCGGTGCGGCGCGGATCGATCACCACCAGTTTCGTGCCGCGCGCGGCGCGGGCGGCCTGTATCCGCTGATAGACGATCGGGTGGCACCAGGCGGTGTTGGACCCAATGAGAACGATCAGGTCCGCTTCGTCCAGATCGTCATAGCTGGCGGGGACGACATCTTCGCCAAAGGCCCGGTTATGGCCTGCCACCGCGCTCGACATGCACAGGCGGCTGTTGGTGTCGATATTGGCCGACCCGATAAAGCCCTTCATCAGCTTGTTCGCGACATAATAATCTTCGGTCAATATCTGGCCGGAGACGTAGAAGGCGACGCTGTCGGGACCATATTTGGCGATCGTGTCGGCAAAGCGTTTCGCCACCAGATCGAGCGCCTTGTCCCAACTGGCGCGCTTGTCGCCGATCATGGGATGGAGCAGCCGGCCTTCCAGCCCCACCGTCTCGCCCAGATGCGTGCCCTTGGAACAGAGCTTTCCGGCATTGGCCGGATGCGCCTCATCCCCCCTGATCGTCACGGCGCGGCCACCCGTCGGCGTCGCCGCGATGCCGCAGCCGACGCCGCAATAGGCGCAGGTGGTGCGGATCGCTTGACTCATCAGGCTGCCACCTTGGCCAGTTCAGGCCGGGCGATCAGGATGCGGCCATCCTCCTGTTTCACCGCGATCGTCGGGGTGCAGCCTTTATCCTCGCCCTGCGCTTCGCCGGTTTTCAGCGCGATATTCCAATTGTGCAGCGGGCAGGCGACGCTGTGGCCATGGACGATGCCCTGGCTCAGCGGCCCCTTTTTGTGCGGGCATTCATTGACCAGCGCGAAAATCTGGTCGTCGCCGGTGCGGAACACGGCGATTTCTTTCTCGCCACCGATTTGAACGGTGCGCGCACCGCGCTGCGGAATGTCGGCCAGCGTGCCGATGTCGATCCAGTCGGTCATATGTCTCACTCCGCCGCGATGGAGATGGGGTCGAGATGCTGGTGCAGGTCGCTATTGGCACCTGCCGCCCGCTCCGCCCAGGGATCGTCCTGCATGAATTGCTGCGAAAACAGGAAGCGGGCGCGCAGCGCTTCGCGACCGGCATCATCCTCGACGATGCGCTGCTTGACATAGTCGACCCCGACCCGTTCGATCCAGGGTGCGGTGCGCTCCAGATAGCGGGCTTCCTCGCGATAGAGCTGGGTAAAGGCGGCGCAATAATCGAGCGCTTCCTGCTCGGTCGCGACCTTGCACAGCAGGTCGGTGACGCGGACATGGATGCCGCCATTGCCGCCGACATGCAGCTCATAGCCGCTATCGACGCAGACCACGCCGAAATCCTTGATCGTCGCTTCCGCGCAATTGCGGGGGCAGCCCGACACCGCAATCTTGAACTTGTGCGGCATCCACGACCCCCAGGTCATCCGCTCGGTCTTGACGCCAAGGCCGGTCGAATCCTGCGTGCCAAAGCGGCACCATTCGGACCCGACACAGGTTTTGACCGTCCGCAGCGACTTGCCATAGGCGTGGCCGGACACCATGCCCGCCGCGTTCAGATCCGCCCAGACGGCGGGCAGATCTTCCTTCTTGATCCCGAAAATGTCGAGCCGCTGGCCACCGGTGACCTTGACCATCGGCGCGTCATATTTTTCGACCACATCGGCAATCGCCCGCAATTCACGCGGGTTGGTCAGGCCACCCCACATGCGCGGGACGACCGAATAAGTGCCGTCCTTCTGGATATTGGCGTGCATCCGTTCATTGACGAAGCGGCTCTGCTGATCATCGACATAGACGCCGGGCAGCGCACACAGCAGATAGTAATTGAGCGCAGGGCGGCAGGAGGAACAGCCGTCTGGCGTGGACCAGTGCAGCTTCTGCATCACTTCGGGGATCGACCGCATGTCCTGCGCCACGATTTCGCGGCGGACATCGTCATGGCCGAAACTGGTGCATTTGCACATCGTCTTGGGGCCAGACTGGACATCTTCACCCAGCGTCAACGCCAGGATATTTTCGACAAGGCCGGTGCAGCTGCCGCAGCTGGCCGATGCCTTGCAGCCCGCGCGCACGGCGTCCAGGCTGCACGCCCCCTTTTCGATGCAGGCGACGACCTGGCCCTTGCTGACGCCGTTGCAGCCGCAAATCTCGGCATCGTCCGAGAGCGCTGCAACGGCCGCCTTAGGGTCCAGCGCGCCTCCTCCAGAGGCGAAGGCTTGGCCAAAGATCAGAAGGTCGCGAATGTCGGCGACATTTTCGCCGCGCTTCAACAGGTCGAAATACCAGCCGCCGTCGGCGGTATCGCCATAGAGGACCGCGCCGACGACCCTGTCGTCCTTCACCACGACCCGCTTGTACACGCCGCGCGACGCATCGCGCAGGACGATATCCTCGCAGCCTTCGCCGCCGGAAAAGTCCCCCGCCGAAAAAACGTCCAGACCCGCGACCTTCAGCTTGGTCGAGGTGACGCTGCCCTTATAGCCTGTGTGCCGGTCGGTCAGGCCATCGGCCAGGCTGCGGCACATGTCCCACAGCGGCGCGACCAGACCATAGACATTGCCGTCATGCTCTACGCACTCGCCCACCGCCAATATGTCGGCATCGCTGGTGACCATATGGTCGTCAACCTTGATGCCGCGTCCGACATCCAGACCCGCCTCGCGCGCCAGCGCGACCGAGGGGCGGATGCCCACCGCCATCACCACCAGACTCGCCGGGATTTGCGTGCCATCCTTCAGGCGGACACCCTCAACCTTGCCGTCGCCGTAGATTTCGGCGGTGTCGGCACCGGTCAGGATCGTCTGGCCCCGCCCTTCCAGCGCGCTCTTGAGCAGCCAGGCGGCGGCTTCATCGAGCTGCCGTTCCATGAGCGTCGGCATGATGTGCAGCACCGTCACCTTCATGCCGCGCAGGGTCAGGCCATGCGCCGCTTCCAGCCCCAGCAGGCCGCCACCGATCACCACGGCTTCACCACCGCCCACAGCCTTGCCCGCCTCAGCCGCCGCCAGCATCGAATCGACATCCTTCATGTCGCGGAAGCTGATCACGCCGGGCAGGTCCTTGCCGGGGACCGGGATGATGAACGGGTCGGAACCCGTGGCGATCAGCAGCTTGTCATAGCCGATGGTGCGACCCGATTGGCTCGTGACACTCTTGTGGGTGCGGTCGATCGCCGACACCGGATCGGACGTGATCAGCGTGATGCCATTATCATCATACCAGGCGCGGCCGTTGATGATGATGTCATCGAACGTCTTTTCGCCCGCCAACACTGGGGACAGCATGATCCGGTTATAATTCACATGCGGTTCGGCCCCGAAGATGGTGACGCGATACCGCCCGGCATCGCGCGCCAGCAATTCCTCGACCGCGCGGCACCCGGCCATGCCGTTGCCGACCACCACCAGATGTTCGCGCACGTCATCGGCGGGGACGAGGATTTCCTCCTCGCTGTCCGTAACCGGACCCAATCCGTCCTGAAATTCCATCCTCGTCACTCCGGAAAACAAAAAAGCCGCCATCCTGACCCCCGGTGAGAACCGGAAGTCAGGATGGCGGCTTTGCCATCATAGTCGCCTTGCCGATCCGTCCCTGGATCGCTTCGGCTATGGTTGGAAGGGCAACATCGCCCTCTTGCAATGCACCATAAACGGAATCGCCTGACGGCTCAAGCGATTCCGTTCGTGATCAATCAATAGGCCCAGTCGGCCTGAAGCCACAATTTCTGCGTGTCCGTGGCCATCGCCTTGGCATCATAGCGGGCGTAGCGGACGGACAGCGCCGTCTTTTTCACCTTCGCCGATGCGATAAGGTTGATTTCATCGCCATAATGCTGGTCCAGCCGGTCGCTGTCGAACCGGTGCCAGACAGCCATCAGCGCCACGCCGGAGAGCGGACCCAGCTGCTTCCAGCCATAGCCGCCGCCGACATAAAGGTCGCGGATGCCGTTACCGGGCGTGGTCAGGAATTTGTCGGCCCAGCCCTGAAACTTGAAATTGGTGCCGAGCGGCGTCTGGAAGCTGGTAAAGGCCGCGCCGCTGCTGGCGCCCAGCACTTCGTAACCGGCGTTGAGTTTCCAGCCCTTCACGTCCAGCGTCGCGTCCGCCAGCCAATAATCCGCGCTGTAATTATTGGGATTAGCGTGATGGTCGGCCTGCTTGGCATAGCTCAGCTGATAGGAGAGTTTCGCGGCCTTGGACAAAGGCTGCGTCCCCGCCAGCCGCACACCATAGGTCTGGCTGGACAGGCGGTAGGCCTGCATCGCCGCTTCATCCTGATCGACCAGATAGGCAAAGCCGCTCAGCGTGCCGACCGGCGTGACATAGGACAGGTTGGCGAAAATATTGTCGCCGCTCACCGCCTGCTGCCGCGCGCCCTTGCCCTGGAAACCCCAGATGGTGCGCACGCTCCACGCATAGGAGACGTCCAGTTTCAGCCCCTTTGCCGGGGTGAGTTCCATCCGCACCGCGTCGAACGTCTGGCCATTGTTGCGGAAGGCGACATTGCCAACGAAGCGTTCGTCATCCAGCGCGATCCGCTGCCGACCGCCGGTCAGCGTGACCATCTTGGTCTTGTACTGGAGCTGTGCGATATAAAGCGCGATATTTTCAGGATCGGCGACGATCGGCCGGGTCGCTGCCCCATTCAGCCCGTCAAAATATTTGTCGACGACCGCCAGATTGCCCTGCCCGATCACCGTGGCGCTCAAGCCGCCGCTGGTCGCGACCAGCCCGGCACGGGCGCGGATGGTCAGCGCATCGGACTTTTCCGTCGCCAGCCCTTCCTGATCGGCATGTTCGTAGCGCAACCGCGCTTCGGCCACGGCTTTCAGCTTGATGTCCTGGGCCTGGGCCGTGGACATGGCGGTCCCTGCGGCGACCAATGTGGCCACCGTTGCGTATATATATTTCATGATAGTCATCCCCCCTCGGATGATGTTGCGACCAATTTAAGGAGGCGGCCTTGCTGTAAAGGTCCGCCCCCGCCCCTCCAAACTCCAATCAGATGCGCGCGCCCGTGCTCCAGGTCGCGCGCCACCGGGCCTTGACCATCGCAAGTCCCACAAAGGCGATGACCGCCAGCCCAGCGAAGATCAGGAACCCGGCCGAAAAGCTGCCGGTCAGCTGCTTGGCAAAGCCCAGCGAACTGGCGAGATAGAAGCCGCCAATGCCGCCCGCCATGCCGACCAGGCCGGTCATCACGCCGATTTCCGCCTGAAACCGCTGCGGCACCAGCTGAAACACCGACCCGTTGCCCGTGCCCAGCGCCAGCATGGCAAGGACGAAAAGGCCGAGCGCAGATGCCAGCGTGGTGGCGAAGGCGACACCGGCCAGCGCAATCGCGGCCACGACATAGACCATCATCAGCGCCTTCACGCCGCCAATCTTGTCCGCGAGCGCCCCGCCCATCGGACGGACCAGCGACCCGGCAAACACGCAGCCCGCGGTGCAATAGCCCGCCATCACCGGTGTCAGGCCGAACTGGTCAGTGAAGTAGATGGGCAGGCTGGCGGCGAGGCCAACGAAACCGCCGAAAGTCACGGCATAGAAGGCCATCAGCAGCCAGGCGTCCGCCTGTTTGAGCGGCTGAAAATAGTCGATCATCTTCTTGGCCGGCGGCGCGTTGGGCGCGTCCTTCGCCATGATCATATAGATGACGAACACGATGCTGAGCGGGATGCAGGCGAGGCCCAGAACCGCGTTCCAGCCGAACAATTTGGCCAGACCCGGCGCGAACAGGGCGGCCAGCACGGTGCCAGAATTGCCCATGCCCGCCAGGCCCATCGCCTTGCCCTGATGCTCGGCGGGATACCAGCGGCTGGCGAGCGGCAGCGCGATCGCGAAGCTTGCCCCGGCAAAGCCCAGCACGACGCCCAGCGCCAGCGTGCCTTCAAAACTGTCGATGCCCATGGCCCAGGCGGTAAACAGGCCGATGATGACAATCACCTGACTGATCGCGCCCGACAATTTGGGACCAATGCGGTCGACCAGCAGCCCGTTGACGACGCGCAGCAGTGCCCCCATCAGCGTCGGCGTGGCGACCATCAGCCCCTTTTCGGCCGGGGTCAGCATCAGCGTCTTGGCGATCATCGGGGCAAGCGGCCCCAACAACACCCACACCATGAAGGCCAGGTCGAAATAGAGAAAGGCCGCGATCAGGGTCGGCGTGTGGCCGGCCTTCCAGAAGCTGGTCGTGGCGGGGGCCAGTTCACCCTCCTTGTCGCCATCCCAATAAGCAGTTGCCATGATAGGTCATCCCAGACTCGAAAATGAACAAAAAAAGCCGCAGGCCGGACATCACCCGATGGGGAGTCCGGTCAGCGGCTTTGCTGTATGATAGGTCGGAATGACGGTCCCGACCTTGGGATGGCGCATTCCTGTCAAACGCGCATCGTCGCGCGGTTACATGTCTTATCTCGCGATTCGCGTCATGTTGCAAGGCACAATTTTTCCCGCCAAATCAACGCGGCGGCGCAAATCCTGCCAAAAACTCTTCGATTCGTTCCGGGTCGAACACGCGCTTGTCAAAGAAGCTGTCGGGTCCCAGCGTCAGCTCGCCCCGGCGTGATCCGACCGCCAGTGGTGAAGCCACCGCCCCTTCCAGCTTCATACTGGCGCCAGGCATCGGCACATTGCTGTCGGCCAGCGCGCGGCGGAATATGTCGGGACGGAACACTGCTCCCGCCCGTGTCGCAGTGGCTGCGTCATGATCGACCATGCCCCAGCGCACCAGTTGCGAATAGATCCACAGCGCCTGACTGCGCCACGGAAAGGGCGTCGCCTCCCGCCCGAACAGCATGAAATCGGGGCTGACGATCGGCGGCTCCCCCGCCCGTGCAACAATGCCGCCCGACAGCGCGCGTTCAATCAGATAGGCAGGCTGATCGACATAATCCGGGCGGGCGAGCAGGTTGGCAAGGTCATCCCTGTGCGCCGGGTCATCGCACCACGCCGCCGCCCGCACCAGCGCGCGCAGCAGCCGGTCGACGGCTTGCGGATTTTCCTCCAGCCAGGATTCGCGGAAAGCCAGCACCTTTTCGACCCCGCGCCGCCAGATGCGTTCGCCGATTGCCACGGCTTCCGCCAAACCAGCCTCCACCGCCGCGCTGCCCCAGGGTTCGCCCGCGATGAAGCCGTCAATCTCGCCCGCGTGCATCGCCTCGACCGTCAGCGATGGCGGCAGCACCCGCAGCACGACGTCGCGATCGGGGTCCACGCCCGCGCTGGCCAGCCAGTAGCGCAGCATGATCGCATGGCTGGAAAAGCGATGGACCACGCCGATCACCGGCTTGCGCCGCCACAGGCCGATCGCCGCGGCGAAATCATGCGCAGTGCCCAGCGGATCGGCCAGACGGCTGGCGATGACCGGCTCCAGCGCCTTGGCGAAATCGCACGCCATCACCAGCATATTGCCGTTGACGTTCAGCTTGTAGGGCGCGGCCAGCGGGGCGGGCTGCTGGCTCAGCCCCAGCGTCACCGCAACCGCGAGCGGCGCCAGCATATGCGCGCCCTGCACCTGGCCATAGACCAGCCGGTCGCGCAGCGTCGCCCAGCTGGTGGTGCGCACCAGATCGAGGGCGATCCCCTCTTCCTCGGCAAAACCCCGCTCCCGCGCCGCCACCAGAACGGCAGCATCGGTCAGCGGCAGGAAGGCGATGCGCAGCCCTATCGTCATAATCCCCCTCCCAGCAGGTCGCTGGCGGTGATCAGCGCCTGCGCCACTTCCACAATCTTCTTGCCCTGATTCATCGCCGCCGTCCGCAGCAGCGCATAGGCGTCCTGTTCGCTTAAACGTCGCTGGTTCATCAGGATGGACTTGGCCCGGTCGATGACCTTGCGGTCGGACAATGCGCTGCGCGCTTCGTCCAGTTCGCTCTGGATCTTGGCAAAGGCGTTGAAGCGCCGCACCGCCAGTTCCAGCACCGGCTTGACCCGTTCCTTGCGCAATCCATCGACGACATAGGCTGACACGCCCGCATCGATCGCCGCGCCGATCATCGCCTCGTCGGACTGGTCCACGAACATGGCGATCGGCCGGGCCAGCGCGCGGCTGACCGTCAGCATCTCCTCCAGCGTATCGCGGCTGGGGCTGCCCAGATCCATCAGTACGACATCGGGGGCCATGCGTTCGAGGCGCGCGACAAAGCCGCCGCGCGGCGGGACGATATGAATATCGTCATAGCCCGCCTCATGCAGCCCCTCTTCCAGGACGCTGGCCCGCAATCCACTGTCATCGATGATGACGATTCGCATCTGTCCCCGCCTCTTCGCGCGCTTAAGTGGCCGCGATGCTGCGCCGCGTCAATCATCGACATGCCGGTCAGTGCGCGGCGGACGTATCCACATTAGCGCGAGGACGCGGCGCGAGCCAGACGAGGAGCGAGGCACCGAACAGGATCATAGCCGAGATGAAAAAGATATGATCGACCGCGATCGCCAATGCTTCCTGATCGACGATGTTCGATATGACCTGTCGCGCCTGATCGGTCGACATGCCGATATTGGCCAGCGCCGATTGCGTATCGGCCGGCTGGAGCGTGGCTGCCAGTTCATTGCGCGACACACGCTGGCCATTGCCCCAGCCGGTCAACACCAGCGATGTCGCAATCGCCAGCGCCAGAGTGCGCAGGAAATTCTGGAGGCCCGCCGCCGACGCGGTCTCTTCGGGCCGCACCGACCCCAATGTCAGCGTGGTCAGCGGGATCAGGAAGAAGGGCATGGCGAATCCCTGAATGAACTGGGGCGCGGCCATCGTCCAGAAATCGACCGAACTGGTCCAGTGCGCCCGCCACAATGTCATCAGCCCCAGCCACAGCACCGCACTTGAAATCATCAGGCGCGGATCGACCCGGCCCATCATCCTGGCGGCGATCGGTGCGCTCATCAACGCGGCCATGGCGGTGAAGGCGGTGACGATACCCGCCCAGGTCGCGGTATAACCCATGGACGACTGGAGCCATTGCGGGATGACGACGATGCCGGAAAAATAGGCGCCAAAGCACAGCGCCAACGACAGGACGCCCGACGTGAAACCGATATGACGGAACACCCGCAAATCGACGATCGGATGCACCTCCGTCAATTCCCAGATGATGAAGGCCAGGAAGCCGATCACCGCCAGCACGGCCAGGATGATGATCAGCGGATCGGCAAACCAGTCATGGTCGCGGCCGATATCCAGCATGATTTGCAGACAGCCGATCCAGAACACCAGCAAGACCAGCCCAATCTTGTCGATCGGCACACGCGCCGTTTCCGTTTCAACGGGGCGCAGCAGCGCCATCGCCGCGAACACGCACAGGACGGCGATCGGCAGGTTGATGAAGAAGATCCAGTGCCAGCTCCAATTGTCGCTGATATAACCGCCGATAATCGGTCCCATCGCCGGACCCAGCAGCGTCGTCATCGCCCACAGGCCCATCGCCCGCGCCCGCCGGTCGGGCGGAAAGACGCGCAGCATCAGCGTCTGCGACATCGGCATGATCGGCCCGCCACACAGGCCCTGCCCGATGCGGCAGGCGACGATCATGCTGAGCGACATCGACAGACCGCACAGCACGGAAAACAGGCCAAAGCCGATCATCGCCCAGATGAACATCTTTACCACGCCAAAGCGCTGCGCCAGCCAGCCGGTCAGCGGCACACAAATCGCTTCGGCGACCGCGTAGGATGTGATGATCCACGTTCCCTGATCCGGCGTGATGCCCAGATTGCCCGCAATATGCGGCACGGAAACATTGGCGATGGTCAGGTCCAGCACGACCATGAAATTGCTGAGCGCCAGCACCAGCCCGGCCAATGTCCGCTGCCGCGGGGTCAACCGGTTAAAGACATTATCCTCGACGCTCACGACCGGTCCTTTCAGTGACCGGAAAGGTCGATCTCGACCTCCGTGGAAAAGCCGACGCGCAACGGGTAGGCGGCCAGTTCCTTGGGGTCCAGCGCGATGCGGACCGGCAGGCGCTGGACGACCTTGATCCAGTTGCCGGTCGCATTTTGCGCCGGGATCAGCGAGAGCGACGATCCGGTGCCACCGGAAAAGCCCACGACCTTGCCATGATAGACGACGTCGCCGCCGTAGATATCAGCGACCACCGTGGCGGGCATCCCCACCTTCACCTGACGCAGCTGGCGTTCCTTGAAATTCGCGTCGACATAGACCTGCGCCAGCGGGACGATCGTCATGATCGGGCTGCCCTGCGCGACGCGCTGGCCGACCTGCACCTGTCGCTTGGTGATGACACCGTCGATCGGCGCGCGGATCACCGTGCGGTCCAGGTCCAGCTTGGCGGAATCCAGCTTGGCCTGCGCCACCATCACGCCCGGATCGGTATCCACGCTCGATCCGCTGACCAGCGCATCATTGGCGGCCAGCTGCCCGCTCGCCGCGCTGCGCGTCGCCTGCGCGGTGGTGACGCCCGCCCGCGCCAGATCCAGCGCGGCGCGTGCGGCGGCATAGGCGGTGCGCGCGCCGGTCACTTCATCGCCCGACACCGCGCCTTCGCCCACCAGCGCCTCACGCCGTTGCAGGTCGATCCGCGCCTTGTCCACATTGGCCTGCGCCGTCGCCAGCTGGGCGCGCGCCTGCGCAATGTCCGCGCCGCGCGCATCGACCTGCGCCGCCAACGCGCCGCTGGTCGCGCTGCTCTGGCGAAATTTCCGGCGCGCTTCGGCCAGATCGGCCTGCGCCTGGGCAATGGCGATGCGCGCATTGGTCGGGTCGAGCCGCACCAGCACATCGCCACGCTTCACCGCCTGGGTATCGCTGACCAGCACCTGCGTGACCTGTGCCGAGATAAGCGGCGTCACCTGCGCCATTTCCGCATTCACATAGGCATTGTCGGTGCTGACATGGTTGCGCCCGATCAGCAGATACCAAGCTGCCCACAGCAGCGCCCCGATCACGACCGCCAGCGCCAGCCGGGTCAGCCAGGTCTTGCGCGCTGCGGCGCGATCCGCCTTTTGCGTGTCGGTCGGCGCAGCGGCGCCTGAAGCTGCGGGGGCGGAAAATTCGGGGGCGGCATCAGCCATGCGCAGCGTCCTTGGGCAGTGTGGCGCTGGCGGCGAAACCGCCACCCAGCGCACGGATCAGGGCAATATCGAGCGAAAAGGCGCTGGCCTCCAGCGCGGAAACGGACCGGCGCGCAGCGATCAGCTGATCCTCGACATTCAGCACGTCGAGATAGGTGGAAAGGCCACCATCATAGCGTTTGCGCGCGATGCCATAGGCGTCCTGCGACGCCGCCAGCGCCGCGCGGGCGTCCACCAGCCGATCGTCGAGCGTGCGGCGGCTGGTCAGCGCATCGGCAACGTCGCGATAGGCGGCCAGGACCGTCTTGTCATAATTGGCCACCGCTTCATCATAACCGGCGCGCGCGCCACGATACTGGCCCTGCAACGCGCCGCCGTGGAAGATCGGCAGGCTGATCGCCGGACCGGCGCTGCCGAACAGCGAATCCTTGTCGAACAGGCTGTTATAGAAGGGTTTGGCCGATCCGGTTGCGCCGGCGCCGTTAAACATAGTGTTGTAACCCAGCGACTGGACCCCGATCAGCGCGCTCAGCCGCACCGCCGGGTAGAAATCGGCGCGCGCCACCTTGACCTGTTTCGCTGCGGCTTCCGTCCGGGCCAGCGCCGCGGCAATGTCCGGGCGGCGGGCGACCAGATTGGTGGTGACATCGGCGGGCAGGCCGACCGGCATCAGGCGACCCTTGGGCGGGCGTGTGATCGACAGGCCCCGATCCGGCCCGGCCCCGACCAGCGCGGCAATCTGATGCTGGCGCAGCGCAATCGCCATGCGCGCGCCCGCCAGCTGCGCCCGCGCCGCCGCGACGGTCGCGTCCGACTGGCGCAGATTGCCGCGCGTTTCGAGGCCGTTCTGGCGGCGATCAGCAACCAGCTTCTGGCTGGCAATGCGAACATCGAGCGTGCGCTGTTGCAGTTCGGCTTCGTCATAAAGCCGCGCCAGATCGGCATAGGCGTCGGCAATGCCCGTGGTCAGCGCCAGCCGCGCCTGTTGCGCGTCCAGCTGCGCCGCGCGCGCCTGCGACGTGGCGGCAGCCAGGGCCGCCTTGTTCCGGCCCCACAAGTCCAGGTCAAAGCCCAGATTGAGCGCCAGCTGACCCGTGCCGAGCCAGCCCTGCGGAACGAACTCCTTGGGTTGTCCCATAGTATAGCTTTGCTTGGTCGTCCCGGCCTTTGCATCCAGATCGACCGATGGCAGCAAAGCTGCGCCCGCCTGTTGCGCCATGCCCTGTGCCTGCGCGAAACGGGCGGCGGCAATCGCCATGTCGGGCGCGTTCGCCAACCCTTCCTCGATCAGCGCGGTGAGTTGCGGGTCGCCATAGGCAGTCCACCAGCCCTCGCCCGGCCAGGCCGCTTCAGGCGCGCGCAGGCTGTCCTGCGCCGCCACGCTCTGCGCCGTGCGGATCGCGGGCGCAGGCCCCAGATCGGGTACAGCCGCGCACGCCGACAGCAGCGTCAGGGCGCTCACCGGGACCAGCAGGCGTTGGGGGGGAAACAGGCGACTCACCGACATGACAAACCGTACCATCCAGTATGAAAACTGCCATTGCCGCTGTTGCGAGGCCTTGTCAACAAAATTACCATACCCTATGGTACGGTTTAATGACAGGTCTGGACACATCTCCGCCCCCCAGTCGAAGGGAAGCGCGCAGGCAAGACCGGCGGGACGCTATCCTTATGATTGCAGAGGGGTATTTCCTGGAACATGGTTATGCTGGAACAACCATGTCCGGCATCGCGGCGGCACTGGGCGGGTCCAAGGGGACACTCTGGAATCACTTTCCATCCAAGGAAGAGCTGTTCTCGGCCGTGCTTGATCGTGCCACCCGCACGTTTCGCGCCAATCTGTCGCAAATCCTCAACCCCTGCGGCGAAGTGAAGGCGACCCTGCTGCGGGCCTGCACCAGCCTCATCGAAAAACTCACCTCGCCCAAGGCTATCGCGCTCCATCGCCTCATCGTTGCAGAGGGGACCCGCTTTCCCGGCATGCGCGAGATTTATTTCGATCTGGCCCCGATGCGGGTGCGCTACATGTTCAGCATTTTTCTGGAAGGCGCGATGGAGCGTGGTCAGTTGCGATCGGCCGATCCGCTGGATGCCGCCCGCGCCCTGATTGCGCTGGTCATGTCGGGCAGTCACCAGCAATTGCTGATGGGGCAGCTTGAACAAAGCACCCCGGCGCAAACCGCCGCCGACGCCGATTTTGCCGTCACCACCTTTCTGCGCGCCTATGCCCCTGACAGCGCGGTCCCGACCGCCGGGCAAAGCGCATAGCCCCGCCCCTTGACCGTCCGCAGCAGCGGCCAGTCATGCCCCCGGTCGATCTTGGCGCGCAGACGCGACATATGCACCTCGACACTGTTTGTGCCGGGATCAAACTCCAGCCGCCATACTGCCCGCAACAGCGCGTCGCGGCTGACCGCCTCCCCCGGCCGCCGCGCCAGATGGAGCAGCAGCGCATATTCGCGCGCCAGCAGCGGGATCGCCCGGCCCGCCCGTTCGACCTGCCGGTCGACCAGATGGATCAGCAGGTCGCCGACCCGCAAACGCGGCTGGTCGTCGCGGGCCAGCCGGATGATCCGGGCCACCGCTTCCCCCTCATGCATCCACGGGCCGACCACATCCTGTGCGCCACCCTCCAGCGCGCGGGCGCGGGCGGCGGGATCGTCCACGCCCTGCCACAATATCGTCGCGTCGCTGATGCTGACCCGTGGCGGATCACTGCCCGCCCCCTGCATCGCCAGATCGAAGCCGCGCGCGCTCAGCGCCCGTGCCAGCGGAGCGAAATCACTGCCCAATCCGTGACAATCGACCCGCCTGCCCACCCGTCATCCACCAATAACTGACCGCTGCATCCGACCGCCGACACAGCGCAAAGACAAGCCAATCCCTATCCATTTCGGACAGATCGCAGTGCCGCCTCACTCGCCGACCGGATCAGCGGACTGCTGCTACACGCGCCGGATTCCCAATGGGCCAGCCGCGCCGCGCCGGTCAGCCCGGTGCCGATCGCATCCCACGCCGTCCGCCGCATGGCGTCGGCAGGATGGCGCGCGACGAAATCCTGGGCCAGGTCGATCGCATTGCCGCTTTCGCACCCCACCGCCAGTTCCAGCAGCAATTGCGCGCTGGCCACGGTCATACATTCGGCGATCGTGCTGCGGACGGTGTCGAACCGATATTGCCGCCGCCAGCCCTGATCGGGCGCGCTGGCCAATATGTTGAGCGAGACCGACAGGGACTCAGGCGGCAATTGCGCATGAATGTCGCGATTGGCGCGGTAGAGCAGCATCCGCCCCTGCGACAAATGGCTGCGCTCCACGAAACGCAGCGCCACCGCCTCTCCCGCCGCGCCCGCGACATCGCCGTCATAGTCATAATAGTCCGAGCCATAGCCCGGTCCCAGATAGCCGATGGTCAGGAAGTCAAAACCATGATCGTGCGGCACATGATAGAGGAAGGGGGCAGGACCACTCATCCGCACCACATGGTCGCGCTCGGCGGGCCAGAAGGCGGCGCGCAGCACATATTTGCCCTTGGGCGGGCGAAGCAGCATGACCTGCGCCGAATAGGGATTGGCCTGCCGCTGACCCGCGCAGCGCGTCTTGAGTTCGGCGATCGCGAAGTCGGCCAGGAAATCCCGGTTGCGCCCCAATGCCCGCAGCATCGGCGCGGCAGCGGCCAGCCCCTCCTCGCAGGAGGGGTCGAAGGCCGGACTTTCGCACCAGTCGACCAGCGCATCGAGGTCCACGACTTTGTCATCCGCTGCCGGTTCGATCAGGCGGGGCATGGCACGCCCCCGATCTGCGCCAGCGTCCGCGCCGCCAGCGCCCGCACCGCCGCGTCGCTTTCCTCCTGCGCCATCGCGCGCAACGCAGGCAAAGCACCCCCGGTATCGAGCGCCAGATATTCGCGCATCACCGCCCAGCGCTGCGCGGCAAGCGGCGTGTCGAGCGCCTCGGCAAATTGCGCCGCCGCATCGCTACGCCCCTGCACTCGCAGCAGCGACAGCAGCATCAGCGCGCGGGCATGGCCCTCGTCCGCCTCCGCCCGCACCACCAGCGCGCCGGTCGCGGACTCATATATGCGCGAACAGACCGGGCCTTGCCCCGCAATCTGCGCCCGCAACAGCATCAGCGGCGCGTCGTCCGGCAGAATGCGCAGCGTCTCACGCCGCTCGTCCAGTTCCAGCACATCGCCCACCGCGCAATGGCGCTGCCCGGTCGGCACCGCCCGCTCTCCCTCCAGCCGGAACCCTTCCCCCCGCAACGCGCGGTTGAGCGGGCGGCAGAGCATATGGCGGCCGGAAAAATGCACCCGCGATCCCGCTTGCTCGACCGGGTCGATTACCGTCGCCGACAGCCAGATTCGCTCGGTCCGGGCCAGCACCAGATGCCGGGCCGCGCCACTGCGGCTCGCGCGAAAGCCCGGCAGGTGCATGGGATCGGCGGTCATCGCCGTGCAGCCCTGCGCCAGCAGATCGTTGAACCAGCCTATGTCGTGCAAGAACGGCCGGATCAGCGCCAGCGCTCGGTCCAACGGCGCATCCCGCGCCGCGGCCACCGCCTGCCCCAGCGCCGCCCCCAACGCTCCTGGCGTCACGGCTGGTCGATGATCGCGATCACAATATCCATCAGGCTGATGTCCAGCACATCGCCATCCTGCAACCCGAACAGGCTGGCCCCGGCGGGCAGATCGGCAATATCTTCGATGGCCAGTTGCGGCACGGTCTGTGGCATGAGCATCCTCCTTCTATGGGTCGCAAAGGGGAGGCTATGGCGGGCGCGCACGCCAAACCAATTAAATGAAATTAATCGTGGCTACCCTCCATTAACCATTTCTTTGCGCGGCAATCCTATTCTTTGGAGCGCAGCAAAAGGGTGGAGCCATGCAGATCTTCAAGCGCAATCGCAGCCGTCGGCCTGACGATCAGGACATGAGCGAGATCGCCCGCCCCCAGCGCCGCCTGCGCGTGCTGCTGATCGACGAAAACCCCACCGCGCGCGCCGTCGTCGCCCGCCGCCTGTCACATCTAAACTATGATGTCGCGCTGGCGGAAAATGGCTTTGTCGCGGTCAACCTGCTGGTGACGCGCCCCGCCGACATCGTGCTTGTAGACATGGGGCTGACGATGCTGCCCGCCGTCGCGACGATGAAGAAGATCCGCGCCGCGAACCTGGCCCTATCCGCCTGCTTCGTCATGCTCACCGGGCGGCTCGACAGCCAGTCGACGGTGGAGGCGCTGGATGCCGGGGCCGATGACCATGTCGTCAAACCCTTCGATTTCGACGTGCTGGACGCCCGTATGCGCCATCTTTGCCAGCGGGCCGAAACGCTGGGTACGCTCACCCGCCACAATGCCGAACTCGACGCCCGCATCGCGCGGCGCGCCGTGGAACTGGGCGAAACCCGCGAAACCCTGCGCGAACTCCAGGCCGACCGCGCCCGCCTCGTCTCGTCCATCCAGGCGCTACATGATGAAGTCGAACGGCTGAGCGCGCAGCAGGGCTGAACCACCCAACGCCGTTCGTTTCGAGCGCAGTCAAGAAACTGCGCGCCACCGTTTCTCGACTTCGCTCGAAACGAACGGATGTGGTCAGGCTATCGCCCCGTCCAACGCAACCCACAACGACAGCCCCTCGCCCGGATCGGCAGGCGGCACATCCGCGACGATCCGCGCGGCATCAGCCCGCGCCCGGTCGAGGATCACCGCTGGCACCGACGCGGAATGATAGACCCGATCCGCCTCCCCCAATAGCCGTGCAGCGCGCAAAGTCAGATCGTCGGGATCGCCCGACAGCAGCGGAATCGCGATCAGCCGCGAGCCTTCCACCTGTCCCTCCGCCGCCAGCCAGTCCGGCAGCGCGTCCACCGCATTGGCGCGCAGCGGGTCGATCGTCCCGCCCGGCGCCAGCCCCGCGTCTATCCCCCGCCGCCGCGCCCCTGCATCCGCCCAGCGCGCCTTGATCGGCCCGCGCGCAGCAAACAGCGCCTGCGCCAATTCACCGAGCCGGGCAGGTAACAGCGCCTCCAGCCGTTGCCGCAACGCCTTGGCCAGCCCCGCCGAAGCCCCGCCCGTGCCGATGGCAATCAGCACCGGGTCACGATCGACAATGGCAGGCAGGGTGAAATCGCACAGGTCAGGATTGTCGGTCGCGTTGACCAGCACCCCGCGCGCCCGCAACCGCTGCGCCGTCGCCGCGTCGCCATCCGACACGATCGCGATCCGCGCGCGCTTGTCCGCCTCGCCCACGATTACTGCGCCTGCCCGCTCCAGCAGGCGGCGCTTGGCGTCCGCCGCCTCGCCATCCCCGGTCACGATCACCGGCCTGCCCGTCAGGCGCAGAAAGACGGGCAGGCTATGCATCAGTCGGCCAGCCAGTCGGGAATGCTGTCGCCCGCGATCAGCGCCTCGATCGGCGGACGCGCACGCACCACCGCCCATTTGTCACCCGACACCAGCACTTCAGGGGTCAGCGGGCGGCTGTTATACGTCCCCGCCATCGTCGCGCCATAAGCGCCCGCGGTCATGAAGGCGACCAGATCGCCCGCCGCCACCACATCCATTTCGCGGCCCATGGCGAAAGTATCGCCCGTCTCGCACACCGGCCCCACCACATTGGCCGCCGCGCGCTGCCCCACCGGGGCCACCGCGCGAATATCATGCCAGGCGTCATAGAGGCTGGGGCGCAGCAGGTCGTTCATCGCCGCGTCGACGATCACGAACGGAGCCTGCGCCCCCTGCTTCACCCGCACCACGCGCGACAGCAGCGCGCCCGCATTGCCCACGATCACCCGGCCCGGCTCGAACATCAGCCGCACCGGCCAGCCCTGCGTCACCCGGCATACCATCTCGCCATAGGCGGCAGGGCTGGGCGGCACCGGCAAGGCGGGGTCGTAGGGGACGCCCAGACCACCGCCCAGATCGGCGGTGCGAATATCATGGCCCGCGTCGCGCAAGGCCACGACCAGCGCGCCGACCTTGGTAAAGGCGGCCTCCAGCGGCGCGAGATCGGTCAGCTGGCTACCGATATGAACCGCGACACCCTGCACATCCAGCCCCGGCAGGTCGCGCGCGGCGGCATAGCTTTCCAGCGCTCGGTCATAGGGAATGCCGAACTTGTTTTCCGACTTGCCGGTCGAAATCTTGGCATGGGTGCCAGCGTCCACATCCGGGTTGATGCGATAGGCCACGGGCGCGCGCTTGCCCATCGACAGCGCGACTTCGGACAGCATTTCCGCTTCCGGTTCGCTTTCCAGATTGAACTGGTAAATGCCATGGCTCAGCGCCAGCCGCATCTCGTCAGCCGTCTTGCCCACGCCCGAAAAGACGATGCGGTCCGCCGGAATCCCCGCCGCGATCGCGCGCAGCAATTCCCCGCCCGACACCACGTCCGCGCCCAGACCCAGTTTCGCCAGCGTCGCCAGCACCGCCGCATTGGGGTTCGCCTTGACCGCAAAGGCGATCAGCGGATTGTCGAGGGTCGAAAGCGCGTCGCGAAACACGCTGACATGGCGTGTCAGCGTCGCGGTCGAATAGACATAGACCGGCGTGCCGACCGCATCGGCAATCGCCGCCATCGGCACCTGCTCCACCTGCATGGCACCGTCCACATAGTCGAAATGGTCCAAAATCGCGTCCTTAGTCTCTTATTGGGGCTGCTTTTCGGGCGGCAGGTCGAACTCGTCCGCCTGCCGCTTTTCCGACTGGGTCAGCAATTCCACATTGCGCTGCGGCCGCGCCTGGGTCGATGGCGTCATCAGCTGCGCGCCCGTCGGGGCGGTCGCCGCGCCCACCGGCACCGCAGGCAGTTCCTGGCCCGCCAGAGGCTTCAACGGTTGCCGCCCGCCACAGGAGGCCAGCGCCAGCGCCGCGCAGGCCAGCCCCACGATCGTCCAAGTGTGTCTCATCCCAATTCCTCCTGCGCCTGCGCGATCCGCGCCCGCACCTGCGCCGGGGCCGTGCCGCCATGGCTCATCCGGCTGGCGACCGAGGCATCGACCGTCAGCACCGCATAGATGCGATCGTCGATCCGCGCGTCAATCTCCTTGAGCGTCGCGATCGGCAACTGGTCGAGCGGCACGCCCGCCGCCTCCGCCGCCGCCACCGCGCGCCCGGTGATATGATGCGCCTCACGGAACGGAATGCCCCCTTCGCGCACCAGCCAGTCGGCAAGGTCCGTCGCCGTGGCAAAGCCGCTTTCGGCCAGCCCGCGCATCCGGTCGGTGCGGAACGTCACCGTTTCGATCATGCCGGTCATCGCCGCGATCGACAGAGCGAGCAGGTCGTGCGCCTCGAACACGGGCGGCTTGTCGTCCTGCATATCCTTGGAATAAGCGAGCGGCAGCCCCTTCATCGTCACGCACAAAGCCGTCATGCAGCCCATGATCCGCCCGGCATGACCGCGCACCAGCTCGGCCGCATCGGGATTGCGCTTCTGCGGCATGATCGAGCTGCCGGTCGAATAAGCGTCGGGCAGTTTCACAAAACCAAAGGGCTGGCTCGCCCAGATGATGAACTCCTCGGCCAGCCGCGACAGATGCAAAGACGCCTGCGTCGCCGCCATCAGATAATCGAGCGCAAAGTCGCGGTCGGACACGCTGTCCAGGCTGTTGTCGGTCGGCTTGGCAAAGCCCAAAGCCGCCGCCGTCGCATGCCGGTCGATCGGGAAACCGGTCCCCGCCAGCGCCGCCGCGCCCAGCGGACATTCATCCGCCCGCGCCCGCGCATCGGCAAAGCGGCTGCGGTCGCGGCGGACCATTTCATAATAGGCCATCAGATGATGCCCCAGCGTCACCGGCTGCGCCGACTGCAAATGGGTAAAGCCCGGCATCACCGCATCGGCATTCTCGTCTGCCCGCGCCAGCAAAGCGCGTTGCAGACCGACCAGCCCCGCCTGCACCTCGTCAATCGCATCGCGCACCCACAGGCGGAAATCGGTCGCCACCTGATCGTTGCGGCTGCGCGCGGTGTGCAGCCGCCCGGCGGTCGGCCCGATCAGCTGCGCCAGCCGCGATTCGGTGACCATGTGGATATCTTCCAGGTCCAGGTCCACCGGCACGCCATCGGCTTCATATTCCGCCGCGATCCGGGTCAGCCCCTCGGTAATCGCCTGCGCATCCTCACCCTCGATTATGCCCTGCTGCGCCAGCATCGCGACATGCGCCTTCGATCCTGCGATGTCCTGCTTCCACAATCGCTTGTCGAACGGGATGGAGGCATTTATCTCGCGCATGATCGAAGCGGGGCCGGCCGCAAACCGGCCACCCCACATGCTGTTGGAGCCTTCCCCCTTGGAACCTGTTTCGCGCGCGCTGATGTTACTGCTCCTGACAGCCGGATTGGCGGCCTGCGATAGGCAATCGCCGCCCGCTGGGCAAGCCAATGCAAGCATGAGCGGTGAGGTTCCCGCATCGGGCAACGCCACAAAGGGAGACGGCGAGTTCAGCTACCGGCTGGACCGTAGCAAGGCTGGCACCCCCGCCCCGACCTTCGCCTTCCAGAATCCCGACGGGGGGGAGGCGACCTTGCAGGATTTTGCCGGACGCCCGCTGCTCGTCAATCTGTGGGCGACATGGTGTACGCCCTGCGTAGCGGAAATGCCCACGCTCGATCGGATCGCCGAACGCTACGGTCCCAAGGGGCTGGCGGTGCTGACCATTTCGCAGGACACACAGGGCGCGAAGGCGGTAAAACCCTTCTTCGCCAAACACCCCCTGCCCCACCTTAAAGGTTGGGCCGACCCCGACAATCATTTCGGCTTCGACTATGCCACGGGCCTGCTGCCCACCACCGTCCTCTATGATGCGCAGGGCAAGGAAATGGTCCGCGTCATCGGCGCGATGGATTGGGAAGGGGCGGAAGCCAAGGCGCTGATCGACGCAGCCATGGCCTCCTGATCCGCCGCACCTTGGCGCAGCTGCAAAATCTGTTTCTCACGTTTCAATAGATCATAAACAGCGTGTTTCCGGGCTAGAAACGAACTAGAAACAATCCATAAAACTGTAATTTTTGTGCAGCGCAATAGAGGATTGGTGCCGCGCATTCGTCATTCCCCCTGTCATCAATAAAGCTAAACAGGGGGCATGAATGACACGGTTGTCGGCGCTTAAACTCTCACTGATCCTCGCATCGTCCTGGTCCGCCTGCGCCATCGCGCAAGACGCGCCGCAGGAACCCCAGGTCGACGACGGCACGGCGATCATCGTCACCGGCACCCGCGCGGTCGGGATGCAGGCCGCAGACAGCGCAGCACCCATCCAGGTGCTAAGTTCCGACGCGATCGCCCATGTCGGCCAGCCAAACCTGAACCAGGTGCTGACCCAGATCGTCCCCAGCTTCACCGCGCAGACGCAGGGTACCGACCTTTCCAGCTTCTCGCTGTCGGCCCGCCTGCGCGGCCTCAGCCCCAACCATACGCTGGTGCTGGTCAACGGCAAGCGCCGCCACGGCAACGGCATCCTTCAGGTGCTGGGTGCCTTCTCCGGCTCGGCCGCGCCCAGCATCGACCTGATCCCGCCAGATTCGGTCGCGCAGGTCGAGGTGTTCCAGGAAGGTGCCGCCGCCGTGTACGGCACGGATGCGATTGCGGGCGTCATCAACTTCATCCTCAAGGATGATGCTGAAGGCGGATCGATCAAGCTCACCGGCGGTCAATATTATGACAGCGAGGGCGAGCTGTTCTCCATCTCCGGCAATTATGGCGTCAAGCTGGGCGAGGATGGCTTCATCAACCTGTCCCTGTTCCACCGCCGTCAGGATTATACCACGCTGGGCGAAGGGCAGGTGCAGGTCACCAAGCTGGACGGCACGCTCCAGCCCAATGCCCCTGCCCAATGGTCGAATCTGGCAGGCGACGCGCTGGCCGGGATCAATGGCGGCCAGCCCAAGACCGAACTCAACCTGCTCTTCTACAATGCCGGCTATGATTTTGGCGGTGTCGAAGTCTACAGCTTTGGCAGCCTCGCCCGGCGTGAAGGCTGGGCCAAGCAGGGCTACCGCCATCCCAAGCGCATCTGCTACGAAACCGGCAATCTGGGTGGCGGTGTCACGCCTGCGGCCTACAACCCCAATATCTGCTACAGCGACACCGGCATCAATGGCATGGTTCCGCTCCAGCATGTGATCGAAGATGAATATAGCTTCACCGTGGGTGCCAAGGGCGAAGTCGGCGGGGGCTGGAATTACGACCTCAGCACCACTTACGGCCATCAGAAGAACGACATCTGGACCGAAAAGTCCGCCCATCGCGAAGTGTGGCAGGAAAGCTTTGCCGCATCGCTTCTGGGCGTCGGCGTCCCCAATACACCCGACAAGGCCTATGATGGCGGCTTCCGCCTCAGCCAGACCACGGTGACCGCCGACATCCGCAAGGAATTTGACCTCGGCATGGCTGCACCGCTGACCTTCGCCTTCGGTGGCGAATATCGCAAGGACACCTATGAAATCGTCCAAGGCGATTTCTATTCGACCTACAAGACCGGGGTTCAGTCCTTCCCCGGCTACAAGGCGACGGACGCAGGCTATTATAAGCGCAGCTCACGCGCCGGTTACATCAACTTCATTGCTCAGCCGGTCGATGGTTGGACGGTCGATCTGGCCGGTCGATACGAAGATTATACCGATTTCGGCGACACGCTGATCGGCAAGATCACGACCCGCTACGACTTCTCCGACGCCATCGCCATTCGCGGCACCGCCAGCACCGGATTCCGCGCGCCGACACTGGCCGAACAGAAATATTCGACGATCAACGTCGGCCCAACCAGCGCCGTCGCCCAGCTTCCCGCCGGCACGCCCGCCGCTGCGCTGCTCGGCTTCGGTCCGCTCGGCCCGGAAAAATCGAAAAACTTCTCGGCCGGCCTTGTACTGCGCCCCGTCCCCAAGCTGGCGGTCACGATCGATGCCTATATGATCAAGATCAAGGATCGTATTGCCGCCACGGCATCGCGCAACGCAGTCCAGGGCGGCGTGGTCCAGCCCGGCGCTGCGGCGATCTTCAGCGCACTGGCGGCGGCAGGCATTGTCCTCGACACCGCTCTGCAACAGGTGGGCGTGCAAAGCTTCACCAACGGCATCGACACCAAGACGACGGGCGTGGATTTCTCCATCGCCTATCCAGTCTCTCTGGGCTTTGGTTCCCTCAATCTCTCGATCAACGGCAACTATAACAAGACCAAGATCACCAAGAACAAGGTCGGCTACCCGCTTTTCAACGCCGCGTCGGAAAGCAATATCGAGGATACGACGCCCAAATATAAGGTCGGCTTCGGTGCTCTGCTCAAGGCTGACAAGCTGACCGTCAACCTGCGCGAAACCCTCTATGCCAAGCAAAGCGTTCTGGTCCGGCCGGGCGTCGGCAGCGGCGTAATCCCCGATGGCGGCTTCCTGATCGCCGACGGGGCGCTGGTGAACGGCGTCAACGCCAACCAACTCTACTTCAATGGCGTGGTGAAACGGGCGATCATCACCGATCTGGAAGTCGGCTATGATTTCACCGACAATGTCACCTTCTCGATCGGTGCGAACAATCTGTTCGACAAGATCCCCGAAGTCCCCAAGCTGGTGTCCGGCACGGGCGTGGTCGTGAACCCCGGCGTGTCGCCCTACCAGAATGGCTCTGGCTCCTATAACAACCCCTATGGCCATGGTGCCTATGGCACATCGGGCGGCTATTATTACGCCCGTATCGACTTTAAATTCTGATCAACACTTAGACATGTCATAAAGGAAGGGCCGGTTCGGAAACGCACCGGCCCTTTTTCTGTCCGACAGGAGCCGTCCATGCAGCCATTCGCCCTCCTCGCCGCGTTCGGCCTGACCATCGCAGCGCCAGCCATGGCGCAACAGGCAATGCCCGCCACCCTGCCTTTCTCCCCCGCCGTCCGCGTCGGCGACACCCTCTATATGTCCGGCCAGATCGGTCAGGTGCCGCCCGGCATGGACCCGCACAAGGAAGGGTTCGACGCCGCGGTGCGACAGGCGATGGATTCGATCGGCAAAATCCTGGCCGACAACGGCCTCGATTTCGGCCATGTCGTCAAATGCACGGTGATGCTGGACGATATGGCCGACTGGCCCCGCTTCAACGCGGCCTATCTGCCCTATTTCAAGGGCAAACGCCTGCCCGCCCGCAGCGCATTCGGCGCGGACGGGCTGGCGCTGGGCGCACCGCTGGAAGTGGAATGTATCGCCGCGTTCAAATAGGGCTGGCCTCGCCCACCAGCAGCACCGGCACGCCATCGCGCACCGGATAGGCCAACCCCGCTGCCTCGGAGACCAGCGCCCCGCGCGCGCCATCCCAGCGCAGCGGCGTGCGCGTCACCGGGCAGACCAGCTTGGCCAGCAACCACGGATCGACCGGCGCGCCCGCACCTGCCCCAGTCATTGCATCGTCGCGCCGCCGTCGCGCTCGATCCGGCCGAAAATCTGCATCAGCTGGATGATCAGTTCCGACCGCTCGCCCAGCGTATCGGCCTCCAGCAGCGTCTGCTTGGCCGCCGCATCGAACGGCGCGATTTGGGCAATGCCGTTGACCAGCGCCATATCGTCCAGCCGCGACACCGCGGTCCAGTCCACGACATAGCCCAGCGCATCGGCAAAGCGCCGCGATTCCTGCTCCAGCGCGGCCCGCTCGACCGCGTGCAGCACTTCATCCTCCTGCGGCGCCTGCATCACGTCCGCCTCGATCTGGCGGAACTGGGTGGTCACCGGCAATTCGCGCACCACCTTGAACCGGGCCAGCCCCGTCAGGATGATGTTGAACCGCCCGTCGTCCAGCGCCTCGATATGGCTGACATGGCCCAGGCACCCCATGTCGAACAAGGGTGGCACCGGACCCTCGCCCCGCGGCTGGATCATCCCGATCCGCCGGTCGCGCGCCATCGCGTCATGGATCAGCGCGCGGTAGCGCGGCTCGAAAATATGCAGCGGCAAATCCATGCCCGGCAACAGCAGCGCGCCGGAGAGCGGGAATATCGAGACGCGGGCGAGTGGCACCGGCCCGGCCGTCAGGCGAACAAGATCTGCGACAGCTTGCGACGCTGCGCCGATACCCAAGGATCTTCCAGCCCGACCGCCTCGAACAGGGTCAGCAATTGCGTCCGCGCCGCGCTGTCGTTCCACGCCCGGTCGCGCCGGACGATCTCCAGCAGCGCCTCTGCCGCGCCCTCGCGGTCGCCATTGGCCATCAGCCCGCCCGCCAGCTCGAACCGCGCCTCATGATCGTCGGGATCAGCCGCGACTTTCGCCTCCAGACCCGACAGGTCCGCCACCGGCTTTGCGTCGCGCGCCAGCGCAATCGCTGCGCGCGCGCGATCCACCGCCTGATCCTTGGCCGCTTCAGCCGACAGCGCGTCCAGCACGGCTTCTGCTTCGTCCAGCTGCCCCAGCGCCACCAGCGCGCGGGCCTGACCCGACGCCACATCGGCATGGTCAGGCACCATTTCGGCAATCTGGGTGAAAATCGACAGGGCGCGCTCGGCATCGCCCGCCGCCAGCGTTTCCTCGCCCATCGCGATCAGCGGGGCGATTTCCAGTTCCTGCGCCTTTTCGTCCGATTCGATCGGCAACTGGCCCAGCAACTGGTCGAGATATTGCTTGAGCTGCCCTTCGGTCCGCGCCTGCGAAAGGTCGGCAACCGGCTGACCCTGAAACACGGCATAGACGGTCGGGATCGACTGGACCCGGAACTGGCTGGCGATGAAGCCATTTTCGTCGACATTGACCTTGACCAGCTTGACGCCCTTGGCCGCATAATCGGCGCACACCTTCTCGATGATCGGCGTCAGCTGCTTGCACGGGCCGCACCATTCGGCCCAGAAATCCACGATCACCAACTGCGTGCGCGAAGGGTCCACCACATCGCGGCGAAACGCCTCCACGGCCAGCTTGTCGGCCTCGCTCATTCCCAGGGTCGCCACGCTTTCATCTCCTGCCACTGCGGTATGTCGCCGCCTCCATAGCCCGCAATATGGGGAGCGTCACCCTCCCCGCGCAAGGTCAGGAAAAGCAGGATATTAGAAGGTATAGCCGATCCCGATCGCGCCCAGAAACTGGTCCTTCGACCCGGCAATCGACACCACCGGCGAATCGGCATAACGGCCCAGCATCCGCGAATAGCCAAGCGCGCCGACGATCACCCAGCCCTTGCGAATGTCACCCGACAGCGAATAGCCGCCGGTCAGATTGGCGTTCACCCGCCGGAACCCGGAATCGGCACCGCCCCGCGTATAGACCGGCAGTCCGCTCGCCAGCGAACCGGCGGCATCGATATCGGAATAATAGCGGCCGAATTTCTTGCCGACATAGTCCGCCGACACGCCGATCCCCGCAAAGCTGCGGATCGACAGCGGCGTGAAATATTCGATCGCCGGGGTGACGATATAGCTTTCGTGCGCGCCCGCGACATCCTTGGTCACCGCAACCCGCGCGCTCAGATTGTCATAGGCGCTGGTGACGATCCCGGTCTTGCCGATGCCGACATAGCCGCCAACCTCGATCGCCGTGTCTCGCTTGCCCAGCGCCTCGACCGCATTGTCCTTGATCTGCTTACGGCTGGTGCGGTCCATCCGCACGCCTGCGACGGGGCCAAGCTGAAAGTCGATGCCGCTATCGTCCCGGTTGGGAATGGCGTCGAAAAACAACATCGGTCCGCGGGTGAAGAAGGCATGGTCCTTCACTGTACCGCGCAACTGCGGGCCAAAAATCATGCGCGAATCGTCGGACCCTTCATAAGTCGGGACCGATGCGACCCCGACACCGATGGTCAGGCTGCTGCGATCCTGTGCCTCCTGCGCCAGCGCAGGCGCGGCGGCCATGAAAGGAAGGGTGAGGAGAAGAATGCGGGAAAGCTGGTTCATAAGGCCCCTGTTCAGCCAATGTCGGTCGGCCCAAGAATGTTTCACGACGGTTACAGGTTCCCCCGCACGATCCTACAGGAAATATTTGAGGCGGATGTCCTGCTCCACCGGCGCGCCTGCGACGGCAAAACTGGCCGACCGGAAACTGGGCGCGCCAAAGCGCAGCACCGGATTGCGCGAAAAGCCGACCCCTTCGCGCGGAATGCCCGCGAACGTATCCAGCTTGCCATTGCCATTTTCGTCATGGACGATGGCAATGGCATAGTCGCCCGGCGTGACATTGCCGATCGTCACCGTCCCGCCCTTCGCCGCTACCGTAAAATGTCGCTTGTCGGGATCATGGCTGCAATCGGGGAAGTAGCGCGGCACCCGCGTCACGCACACCAATATCTGCCCCTTGGTCGACCGCAGCCCCACCAGCGCCATGCTGAGCGGTTGCGGCTGGCCAATCGAGGCCGCGCCCAGCAGCACCGGGACCAGCGCGCACAATCCCCACAACCGACCCGTCACGCGCGCGCCTTCGCGGTAAAATCGCCAAGCCCCCGGTCAGTGCCGCACAGCCGGTCCCAGACCCGGAAATAAAGGCCGTAATTGCAGCTATACAGGTCATGATGCCGCTGATGATGGGTCGCGGTGATCAGCCAGCCACCCAGCGGCCCGCGGACCATCCAGCGCGGGAATATCTCCCACCCCATATGATTGCTGACCCCCATGATCGTCATGATCGTCAGCACCACGGCCAGCGCACCGACATGAATGGGGATCATGAACACCAGCGCCGGGATCACGACCGCCCCGGTCAGCGCTTCCCACGGATGAAAGCTCATCGCCGCCCAGGCGGTCGGCGGGCGGCTGGCATGATGCACCGCATGGGCAATGCGAAAGGGCTTGGGCCGGTGCATCCAGCGATGCGTCCAGTAAAACCATGTGTCATGCGCCGCGAGGTAGAGCAGCACCGATATGGGCAGATACCAGAGCGGCAACGCCGCGACATCAGTATAGATGCGCGTCCATCCCCGCGCCTGCCAGCCCCATGCGACGATCCCGGCGGGGATGCCGTAAATCAGCGCCGACAGCAAAGACCAGCCGATTTCCCGCCGCATCTGCCGCTCCAGCCCCCGATACAGGCCCGGCTGCCGCACCCGCGTCGCCAGCGCGAAACCGCCGCTCGCCAGCAGATAGCGTATGCCGACAATGGCGCTCATCGCCAAAGCGGACCAAAGAATAGCTGCGACCATGGACAGGCCCATAGCCCAATCCACCACCGTCATCCCAGCGAAAGCTGGGATCTCTCTTCCTTTTTTTACGCCGCCGGGCTGCGTAGAGAGTGAGGGACTGATACCAATGTGCATTGATCGTGACCTACTCCATCTCCTCCCCCTTGAGGGGGAGGTTGGGTGGGGGTGTGCTACGGCCAGCGTGGACGCTCAGCTTCGCCTCGCTCCCCCTCCCCCAACCCCTCCCCGCCGGGGAGGGGAGAAGAGTCACAATCAGCGCCATTTAGTATGAGGCCTACCTTGCAAGATTTCGTCGCAAGGCGATCTTCTGCCTGATAGTGTTGAGTGATGGACTTCGTGCAATTTCTCTCGGCCTTCGGACTTGGCGCGCTCGTCACAGCATTTGTGCAAGCGTGGCTCACACATCGTGCCTATCTCCGGCAGCGCAATTTTCAGGAGAAAAAGGAATCGTACATCGGCTTCCTCGATGCCCTGCATAAATCTGAAGTCGAACAGACCGCCGTAGCGGCTCTGCTTGTCGGACATTGGCAGAATAGGATCGAATTGGTAGGATCATCAGCCGTTCGCACAGCCTGTGAAAAAATCAAGAATACCAATCCCACGGCGCGAGGCTTTCATCCTGAGCGGCCCGCCGCGCTCAGGCAATTGAAAGACGCAATGAAAGATGATCTAGGCGTTACGTCGTGACCTGTGGAGGCTAAAGCGGTTTCGCTGGAACAACGATGATGACAATCAACCCCTAAGTCCGTGGCCGTGCCTGCCGATAACTGCCCAGCATCCGCACCCATTTGGTGTGGAATTCCAGTTCCGCCAGCGCCCGGTCGACCGCGGGGTCGCCCGGCATCCCCTCAATATCGCAGAAAAATTCGGTCGCAGCGAAGCTCGCACCGCGCTGATAGCTTTCCAGCTTGGTCATATTGACGCCGTTGGTCGCAAAGCCGCCCATCGCCTTGTAGAGCGCGGCGGGGACATTCTTCACCTCGAACAGGAAAGTCGTCATCACTGGCCCGACATTGGCGACCGGCAATTTGGGCTCACGCGCCAGCACCAGGAAGCGCGTCATATTATCGTCGCTATCCTCGATATTCTCGGCGATCAGGCGCAGGCCATACAGTTCGGCGGCCAGATAGGGCGCGATCGCGCCTTCACCGGGCAGGCGGTTTTCCGCGACCAGCGCCGCCGCGCCCGCCGTATCGGCATAGGCGACCGGCTGGATGCCGCGCTCTCGCAGATAATGACGGCACTGGCCCAGCGCCTGCGGATGGCTGATCGCGCTTTTGACCGGACTATTGTCGGGGGCCATCAAACAATGGCGAATCCGCAGGAAATATTCGTCGACGATGGACAGGCCCGATTCGGGCAGCAGGAAATGCATGTCCGCCACCCGCCCATGCAGGCTGTTTTCGATCGGGATGATCGCGCGGGCCGCCTGTCCATTACGAACCGCATCGATCGCATCCTCGAACGCGAAACAGGGCAAAGGCACGCAATCGGGCGCATAACCCAGCGCCGCCAGATGCGAATTGGCTCCCGGCGCGCCCTGATAGGCGACGGCGCGGGCCGGGTCTGTAGCGGCTTTTTCAGCCAGTTGCGCGACAATCGCGCGCGCGGGGGCGGGATAGTTTTCCATGGATGGCTGCGCGCTTAGGCAGTTGACCGCCGCCGCGCAAGCATCGGCAGGACGGCAAGCTGGCCGGGTCGCGCATTTGTGGCGTCAAGCCGGGTTGCACGTTCGCGTGTCCGCCATTATGGCAACGGCCAAGAGGGGGCGCCAAGACAGCCGCCCGAACAGAAATGCAAGGGAAATCGAGCGAAATGGGCGATCGTTTCAATACCGTAGCGGGCTGGGCGCTGTTCGCGGGCATTATTGCGCTCGGCGGCGCGATCGTCAGTTCCAAATTCTTCCATGACGAACGGCCCGAAACCATGGGCTATGCGATCGAAGGCGTCGAAGCCGAGGGCGAAGGCGCTGCTGCCGGTCCCGGCCTCAACACCCTGCTCGCCAGCGCGGACGTGGCAGCGGGTGAGAAGGTGTTTGCCAAATGCGCCGCCTGCCACACCATCACGTCGGGCGGTGCCAATGGCATTGGTCCCAACCTCTATGCGACGGTCGGCGAGGAAATCGGCAAGGGCAAGGGCGGTTTCGCCTTCTCCGCCGCGCTGTCCGGCAAGGGTGGCAGCTGGACTTTCGAAAATCTCGATCATTGGCTGAAAAGCCCGCGTGAATTTGCGCCCGGCACCAAGATGACCTTTGCGGGCCTTGGCAATCCGGTCGATCGCGCCAACCTGATCGCCTGGATGAACACGCAGGGTTCCAACCTGCCGCTGCCCGCCGCCGACGCAGCCCCGGCTGCCGAAGGTGCGAACGCAGCCGAAGCGGGCAACGCCGCCAATGCAGCGGAAGCCCCGGCAGCGAACGCGGCCAACGCAGCCGAGTAAAGCCCGATCGGTACGCCGGTCGAGATATGCGAATTGACGGGCGCGGCACTGGTTGCCGCGCCCGATTCGTTGGCGGACCTGCGCATCGCGGTCTTTCAGGCCTTCCCGACCGCACTTATGAGCGGGATTATCTGACAGCCTGGCATACGCTGGTGGCAGGCGCCTTTGTCCACGCCACCGCCGACAGCGACCACGCAAGGCAATTCTGGGTGAAAAGGCCGGACTGACCCGCGCCGGTCAGCGTTCCGCGACCAACACTTTATCGATCTTGCGCCCGTCCATATCGACAATCTCGAAACGGAAGCCCTGATCGTCCACATAATCGCCGACTTCGGGCAGGCGCTTGAGCAGCCACAGCGCATGGCCTGCCACGGTCGCATAATCGCGGTCCTCCGACAGGTCGATGCCGATCCGATCGGCCAGCTGGTCGATCGGCATCTGCCCCGACACCAGCAGGCTGCCATCCTCGCGCTCGACCATGTCCGGCTCGTCATAGGCGTCGCGGTCCGACGCGAAATGGCCCGCAATCGCTGACAGCAGGTCGGCCGGGGTCACGATCCCTTCAAAATGGCCATATTCGTCATGGACCATCACCATCGGCACGTCGGACCGACGCAGCACTTCCAGCGCGTCCATCGCATCGACCTGGTCAGGCACCACCTCCGCCTTGCGCATCAGCGCACCGACATTCAGCGTCTCGCCCCGGAACAGCGCGCTCATGATATCGCGTGCCTGGACGATGCCGATAATATCCTCCACCGACCCGCGCCCCACCGGCAGGCGGGTATGGGGCGTTTCCAGCAGCCGCGCGCGAATCGTCGCATCGTCCGCGCCGATGTCGATCCAGTCGACGTCCATCCGCTGCGTCATCACCTCGCGCACCGGTCGGTCGGCCAGCCGCACGACGCCCGAAATGATCGCCCGTTCGCTTTCCTCGATCACGCCCGACTTGCTGGCTTCGGCGACGATCAGGTGCAGCTCCTCCGCCGTCACATGATGTTCCGATTCGCGGTTCATCCGCAGCAGCTTGAAGATCAGCGCGCTCGACCCGTCCAGCACCCACACGATCGGCGCAGTCGCCTTGGACAGCCACAGCATCGGCCCGGCCATGATCACCGCGATCGGTTCTGGCGCGCGCAACGCGAACTGCTTTGGCACCAGTTCGCCGATGATCAGCGACGCATAGGTGGTAAAGCCGATGACCAGCGCAAAGCCCAGATTTTCCGACGCATTGACCGACAGGCCCAACCCCACGCTCTGGCCCAGCGCATAAAGCCGCTCGCCCACCGGCCCGCCCAGGCTCGCGCCCGAATAGGCGCCCGCGATGATGCCAATGAGGGTGATGCCGATCTGCACGGTCGACAGAAATTTACCCGGATCGCTCGCCAGCTTGAGCGCCGTCGTCGCTCCCTTGCGCCCCGCCTTCTCCAGCCCCTGCAAGCGCGGCTTGCGCGCCGACACGATGGCGAGTTCCGACATCGCAAAGACGCCGTTCAGCGCCACCAGCGCAAGGATGATGAAAAGATCGGCCCAGGGAAAGGGCGTCGGATTGGGAAGGGGGATCGTGGCCATGGCGGTCAGCGACCTCCTATAGCCGCTATTCTTTCAATTTCACAACATCCCCATCATCACCAGTTCAGTTCGCTTGTGGAACAAACGGTCTTGTTCGACCATTTTGGGGCTATTCGTCCCTCCCGGACGCAAAAAGACAGATTTCGATAAAGACAAGGGAACAGGATCATGAATATTTCTCACCGCATCATCGGCGCCGCAGGTCTGGCCGCCATGCTGGCCACCACCGCCTGCACCACTGATCCGACCACGGGTCAGCGCTCCATTTCCAAAGCCGCGATCGGCGGCATCGGCGGCGCGTTGGGCGGCTACCTGCTCGGCGATCTGGTGGGCGGCCGCAACGACCGGACCGAAAAGATCCTGGGCGCAGGCATCGGCGCAGTCGCGGGCGCGGGCATCGGCGCCTATATGGACGCCCAGGAACGCAAGCTGCGCGAAGAAACCGCCGGCACCGGCGTGGACGTGATCCGCGATGGCGACAATCTGCTGCTGCGGATGCCGTCCGGCATCACCTTTGGTTATGATCGCGCCGATGTGCAGCCCCAGTTCCAGCCGACACTGAACGATGTCGCCAGCGTGCTGGCGCAATATCCCAAGACCTATATCGACGTGCTGGGCCACACCGACAGCGACGGCGCGGACGCCTATAACCAGACCCTGTCGGAACGGCGCGCCCGATCGGTCGCCGATTATCTGATCGGTCGCGGCGTCCAGTCCGCCCGCATCGGCACCCGCGGCTATGGCGAAACCCAGCCGATCGCGTCGAACGCCACCGAAGAAGGCAAGGCCGCCAACCGCCGCGTCGAAATCAAAATCTCGCCAGTCACCGAAGCCGACGTGCGGGGCTGATATATCCTCCCCGGCACGGGGAGTTCAACAGAGTAACGTGCCTCTGTTGAACATGCGAAGCCTGACGGAGGGGGCGCGCCCGGTGGCACGCCCCCTCCACCATTTGCTTCGCAAACAGTCCCCCTCCCCGTGCCGGGGAGGATTAAAAACTCGCCTTCAACCCGTCGATCACGAACTGCGCCGCCAGCGCAGCGAGCAGCACGCCCAGCAGCCGAGTGATCACCGCCTCGATCTTGTGGCCGAGCAGCGCCATCAGCGGCCCTGCCGCCAGCAACGACCCCAGCATCAGCAGCAGCGTCACGACGACAGCGCCCAGCACCACCATCCGTTCGCCCATGCCGTCTGCGCGCGACATCAGCAGCATGACGGTGGCGATCGATCCCGGCCCGGCGATCATCGGCATCGCCATCGGGAAAACCGACACATCCTCGACATGCGGGTCCTCGGCGCTGATCTTCTGCGCCCGGTCCTCGCGCCGCTGGGTGCGCTTTTCAAACACCATGTCCATCGCGATCATGAACAGCATGATGCCGCCCGCAATGCGGAAACTGTCCAGCGCGATCCCCAGCACGCCCAGCAGCTGCTTGCCCCACAGGGCGAACACCAGCAGGATCGCGGCGGCAATCCCGACCGCGCGGATCGCCATCGCCTTGCGCTGCGCCGGGCTCGCCCCGCCGGTCAGGCTGGCATAGATGGGCGCGCAGCCGGGCGGGTCGATCACCACGAACAGCGTGACGAAGGCGGAAATGAACAATTCGATCATGAAGCCGCCCCTACCCTGTCGTCGATCACATTATCATAGCCGCTGCCATTCCACATCTGCACGGTCACCCGGCGGCTGCCATCGGTCGCAACCTGCGCCGACCAGAGCAGGCTGTCGTCAGGCGGAGGCGGCGGTGCGTCCTTGCTCGGCGGCGGACCATCGGGGCGCGCAGGCCGCTTGCAGGTCGCCACCTTCCCGCTCAGAAATTCCGGCACCTCGCGCGCCTTGGCCAGCGTATCGCCATGGTCGGCGATCCACTTCCACGCGCCCTTCTTGTCGCGCCGCCAGATCGTGGTGAAATAGCCCACCGCCCCGTCCGGCCGCGTCCAGTTGCCGGTGCTGGCCGCCAGATTGCCATCGCACGAGACATAGACGATCGACGGCGACCATTTGACCGGCGCTGGGGGATCAGCCCGCCCTTTCAGCCAGTCCTTGGCCAACACCTGCTGCGGCACGAACATCACCGCATCGTCAGCGGCGGTGGCGCGAAAGGCGGTCCATTGCCCCTTTTCCTGCGCCAACCGGCTGAACGCGATTTCGGCGGCGATGACGGAGCTGGGATCAGGCTGGAAACGCAGCGGCGGTTTTGCGGCGACCAATGCCGCCGCAGCCACAGCCAGCAGCGCCAGCCGCATCCTCACAGCCCGTCGGGCTTGGCCAGCCCCGCGCGGGCATGGGCCGCGACCAGTGTGTTGCGCAGCAGCACCGCGATCGTCATCGGCCCGACCCCGCCCGGCACCGGGGTGATCGCGCGGACATGGGCCAGCGCCTCCGCCGTCGCGACGTCACCGACGATCCGGCTCTTGCCATCTTCGGTATCGGCCACCCGGTTGATGCCGACGTCGATCACCGTCGCGCCCGGCTTGATCCATTCGCCCTTGACCATCTCGGCGCGCCCTACGGCGGCAACGACGATGTCCGCGCGATGGACGATGCTGGCAATGTCGCGGGTGCGGCTATGCGCGATCGTCACGGTGCAGCTTTCGGCCAGCAGCAGCTGCGCCATCGGCTTGCCCACGATGTTGGACCGACCCACCACCACGGCCTCCAGACCACTGAGGTCGCCCAGCTCATCCTTCAGCAACATGATGCAGCCCAGCGGCGTGCAGGGGACCAGCGCCTCCTGCCCCGTCGCCAGCTTGCCCGCATTGACGACATGGAAGCCATCGACATCCTTGGCCGGGTCGATCGCGGCCAGAACCGCGCTTTCGTCGATATGGGCGGGCAGCGGCAGCTGGACCAATATGCCATCGACCCGCTCGTCATGGTTCAACTCCTCGATCAGGTCGAGCAGATCGTCCGCGCCGATGCTGGCCGGGCGCTTGAACTCATAGCTTTCCATGCCGGTCGCGACCGTCATCTTGCCCTTGTTGCGGACATAGACCGCGCTCGCCGGGTCCTCGCCCACCAGCACCACCGCCAGCCCCGGCTTGCGTCCCGCCTGCGCGGCGAAAGCGGCAACGCCGCCTGCCACCTTGTCGCGCAGTCCTGCTGCAAAAGCCTTGCCGTCGATGATCTTGCCGATGGTCATGTCACGTCAACCTGTTGTTCGATGCCTGTTGTTCTACGATAGCGATCAGGCGCGGCTGTGCGCCGCCCCGGATCCGCAGCCGCTTTAGCCGGTTGCTGTCGCCTGATTCCAGCGAAATCGCCCCCTTGGGCAATCCAAGACATTTGCCGAGCAGGGCGACAAGCGCATCATTGGCCCGCCCTTTTTCCGGCACGGCCCGCACCCGCGCGGACAGCCATTGCGCGCCCTTCTCATCGGTCCAGACGCCGCCGACCATCTCCTTGGCCGCACCTGGCGTCAGCCGGACGGCCAGGATCAGGTCGTCGCCCGCCTGAACCCAGGCGGTCACACCAGCCCGAATAACGGGGGCAATACCGCCTGACGGATGATGAGGATCGCCAGCAGCACGACCATCGGCGTCAGGTCCAGCGCGCCCAGATCGGGCATGATCTTGCGAATGGGATTATAGATGGGCGCGGTCATCCGGTCGAGCGCGGTCATGACGGTGCGAACGAAATCGCTGCCCATATTGACGATGTTGAAGGCAATCAGCCAGCTCATCACCGCCTGGATGATGATGATCCACCACAGCACGTCGAGCAGGATGACGATGATCTGATAAAGCGCGTAGGCCATGAGGTCTCCGAAAAACGTTGCCTCTCTCTACCCCGTCCGATGGCCGGGGGACAAGCATCGCCGCAAGCTTTCGGAAAGCTTTTTCCTGCATAGCGTCTGGATGAGAGGCAGCTACACGATCGAGGCCGAACCGGCCCATGACCTGATCCGCATGACCCTGACGGGCTTTTTCGACACCGAAACGATCCGGGCGTTCGGCGCGGCGCGTTATCCGGTCATCGCCCGGCTTGGCTGCGCGCGCAACCAGCATATCACGCTATGCGACATTTCCGGTTGCAGCCTGCAATCGCAGGAAGCCGTCGCCGCCTTCCAGCAGGTGCTGGGCGAAGGCGACATCAGAAGCCGCAAGCTTGCCATGGTCACCGGCAGTTCCCTGGCCTGGATGCAGGCGCGACGCATCCTCAATCGCGACGAACTGGCCTGCTTCGATACGGAGCCGGAAGCCATGCAATGGCTGCTTGCCCCCGTGATTCCCGATCAGCCCGTCGGCATCGTCCCCGGCCGGATATAGGGGAACATATGCGCGACATAGTCCGCCTTGCCTAATTCCACCCCATTGGCCCGCAGGATCGCATAGGCGGTCATCAGGTGAAAATAAAATTGGGACAGGCTCCAGTCCCGCGCATATTGCTCCGCGGTCAGGTCCAAAATCATCCCGTTGGGCAGCGCATGGGCGATCATCGTGCCAGCAGCAGCATCCAGCGCATCGGGGGCAAGCGCTTCCAGCAACGCCGCGGTTTGCGCGATCCGTAGCTTGGCATCCGCGATCGAACCGGGATGCACCGCCCCATTGCGCCCTTCGTCGAGCAGTTCGCCAAGCGAGGCCGGAAAATCCTCACCCTTTAGCCGATAGACCGCTTCCTGCGCCTGCACGCAGGCAAAGCGGATCTGCGTCGACAAGGGAAACATATCGGGTGCCAACCGCGCAGACAGCAGCGCATCGGCGTCATCGCCCACAGCAACCTGCGCCTTCGCCAGCCAGGCGGACAAACCCTTGAGCATCTGCACGAAAGTCGGGACGAGAAGATGGGTCAGCGACATGGATCGGCTCTCCAAATGGGGGATCGTTGTGACATGTAACATGACGCCGTCAGCGTCAGGGGCGGACTAGACGAACGCTCAGCGCTGCTTCTTGGTCATGGTCGCGGTGAAATCGGGCGCCTTGTTCGCGACCCAGTCGACAAATTTGCGCACGGCCGGGTCGGCCAGCAACCCGTCCACGTCCATCCCGTGGCGCTGCAATTCGGAATTGGTGAAATTCTTGATCAGCATCTGCTGGCAGATGGGATGCATCGGCACGACATCGCGCCCGCCCCGGCTCTTTGGCACAGGATGATGCCAGATGATCGTCTCGCCCGTGGGTCGGCCGCACAGCCAGCAAGGCGGAATCACCGCCGGAGCCTCTTCCTCGTCCGGATGCACGTCATCATGGCGACCATGTTTGGAATGTTTGCGGGCCATATATGCTCTATTTGCGAATCAACGTGCCCGCACCGCGCTTGGTGAAGATTTCCAGCAGCATCGCGTGCGGCACCCGCCCGTCGAGGATAACGGCGGCGTCCACCCCGCCCTCGACCGCCTTCACGCAGGTTTCCAGCTTCGGGATCATGCCGCCGCTGATCGTGCCATCCTGTTGCAGCACCTCGATCGCGGCGGGATCAAGATCGGTCAGCAGATTCTTGTTCTTGTCCAGAACGCCCGCCACATCGGTCAGCAGGAAGAAGCGCGACGCACCCAGTTCCGCGGCGATCGCGCCTGCCATCGTGTCGGCATTGACGTTGTAGGTATGGCCGTCCGCGCCGATGCCCACCGGCGCGATCACGGGAATGATGCCGTCCTGCGTCAGCGTGTCGAGGATGCGCCGGTCGACCTTCACCGGATCGCCGACAAAGCCCAGATCGACATTGCGCTCGATCCCCGAATTGGGGTCCGCCTCGCGCTTGCCCAGCACCTTTTCGCAGATGATGAGGTTGCCATCCTTGCCCGAAATGCCCACCGCCCGGCCGCCAGCCCCGGCGATCCAGCCGACGATTTCCTTGTTGATGGAACCGGCCAGCACCATTTCGGCGATCTTGGCGGTTTCAGCGTCGGTGACGCGCAGCCCACCGATAAATTCCGACTCGACGCCCAGCTTCTTCAGCATCGCGCCGATCTGCGGCCCGCCGCCATGGACGACGACGACATTGATGCCGACCGCCTTCATCAGCACGACATCCTCGGCAAAATCGCGCGCCGCTTCCGGGTCGCCCATCGCATGGCCGCCATATTTCACCACGAACGTCTTGCCCGCATAGCGCTGCATATAGGGCAGCGCCTCGACGAGGGTTTCAGCCTTGGCGAGCAGCGCCGGGACGGGATCATGCGAACTGGTCATGCGCGGGCGCATAGGGGCAAAGCAGCCCTGGAGCAAGAATAGACGCGCCCCGGCCCACGCGAACAGCTCCGCCGCCCCGGCCAACCCCACCATATCCTCAAACACGCAACCGCGCCGCTCTGACGAAATCAATTAGTTTGCTAACTAATCAATATTTTGGAATCCTCTGCATATGTCTGGCTCACTGTCGGACTAGCCGATCCGGCCGCTCAGGACTGCCTGTCCAGCCACCGTCCCAGCCCGACCAGCAGGTAGATGACCGGCGGCACCAGCAGCGCGGACAGCACGACCTTGGCCAGCATCTGCCCCAGCAGCAATTCGCCGATCGGGAACTTCCCATAAAAAGCGATCGTCACGAACAGCAAGGTATCGACGATCTGCGATAGAATGCTCGCGACCGCCGCACGCAGCCATAGCAGGCGCGCGCCCTCGCGACCCCTCAGCATCGCAAACAGTGTCACGTTCAGCGTCTGCGACACGCCATAGGCAATGATCCCGCCCGCCCAGATGCGCGGCGTGCCGCCCATCATCATGGCGAAGGCTTCGGCCTTCTTGGGGTCCATGTCGCCTGCCGCCGGGACCGAGAGGACCAGAATGGACAACAGGATCGAGGCAATGAGCGGCAGCAAACCGATCTGCACCAGCCGATTGGCGACCGCGCGGCCATGGAGTTCGGCCACCGCGCTGGAAATCGTCACCAGCAGCAGGAAGGCGAAAATGCCCGCCTCCACCGCCAACGGACCAAGGCCGAGTGCAGGCCCGATGGCCGACACCGGTCCCAGCGTCACCTGCTTGTTGCCCAGCACGCCTGCGATGCAGACCATGCCACCATAAAAGATCGAAAAGCCAAAAAGCGAGCGGCTGAGCGGCGCGGGAGAAGATGTCATCGCCAGGACTTAGCCAAGATTACGCGGCAGGGGAAGGTGGGCGGTGCGAGCTTCTTGCTTGGTCCGTCATCCCGGCGAAAGCCGGGATCTCCCTTCTTCTGACAGCGCCTGAACCAATAGAGATGCCAGCATCCGCTGGCATGACGAACCTTTGAAGCCCCTACTCCTCACCCCGCACCAGCCGATATTTCACCCCCAGCGTCTGCGCCAGATGCCGCAGCCGCCGTTCGACCACTTCGCCGCCCAGCGCCACATCGTCGCTGTCGAGTTCCAGCAGGAGCAGCCCGTCTCGCAACGCCAGCCGCGTATGGGTCAGCGGCCGCTCGACCCCGCCCGACAGGCGCTGGGCGAGCCGGATCGCCAGCCCCCAGAGCATCGCCCGGCGCAGCGCCTCAGGACTGGCGAGCCGCTCCAGCCCCGGCGCAATCGCCGTGCCGCCGCCAAAATGGCTGAACAGCGCCTGCCCCAGCATCGCCCGCTCGGCCGCGGTGATGCCCACCCAATTGCTGTGCAGCGCAATTTCCATCCCGCGTTCGGCCCGGAAATCGGGATTGGCGCGCCAGCCGACATCGGCCAGCAGGCAGGCGGCGCGGCGGATGCGGCGGGCGGCGGCAGCATCATCGGCGAACAAAGGCGCGATCCAGCGCTCGATCCGGTCGCCATGGCCGCGAAAACGCGACTGCGCCTCCCCCTCCGCCTCGGCCGCGACCAGCAGCGGATCATGGGCGCGAATTTCCGGCGGCAATCCTTCGAACAGCAATCCTTCGCGCAGGCCATAGGCCGACACGACCAGGCGACTCGACCGCAACTGGCGCACCACCACCGACAGCAAGGCCGCCGCATCGGTCAGCGTCGGCACGCGCGATCCGCTCATGCCCGGAATATCTTTCAGCCGCGCCCGATCGACATGGGACACGATGCGGATCAGCTGTTCGGCGCGGGTGGCAGGCATGTCATATTGATGCACCACCGGCAGCGGAAACTGGGTCAGCTGCATGTCGAACCGCGCCAGCGCCCGCCACGACCCGCCGACCATGTAGAAGGGCAGGTCAGGCTCCTGCCGCCAGCCTGCCTTGACCAGCATCTTGGTCACCTGCCGCTCCAGCAGCCTTGGCCCCTTCGCGCGAATCTGTGGCAGGCGCAGCACGCCCAGCGGCAGGGATATGGTGTCATGCACCTGCCCGTCCCTGATCCGCGCCAGTTCCAGGCTGCCACCGCCCAGATCGCCGACAATGCCGTCGGCATGGGGGATGCCCGACAGCACGCCCATCGCCGCGCCCACCGCTTCCTGCCGACCCGACAGCAATTCCACGGTCAGCCCCATGGCGGCGGCACGGGCAATGAATTCCGGTCCGTTGGTCGCCTCCCGCACCGCAGCCGTCGCGACGCAGCGTATGTCGGCAACCTTCATCTGCCGGCACAAATGGGCAAAGCGCTCGGCGGCGCGCAGTCCCCGCTCCATCGCCTCCGGCTCGATCCGCCCGGTCCGCGCCAGCGCCGCGCCCAGCCCGGCCATCACCTTTTCATTGAACAGGATGAAGGGGATGCGGCGCGGCCCGTCATAAACCACCAGACGCACGCTGTTGGAACCGATGTCGATGATCGCGGTGCGACCGGTCGTCGGCTGGGGCGATGTCGCCATATTATGCGCAACATCGCGGACCCGGCTAAGCATCGAATTCATGGGGGTCAGGTCCGCCCGCGCAGGCGCAATGTCGGCACCGCTTCATTGTCCAGCGCCGCGCCGCGCCCCGACAGCGACGGGTTGGTCATGAAATAACGGTGCAGGTTGAACGGCTTGTCGCCCGGATCGAGCCTGGTGTAATGGCCCGTACTGTCCAGCGTCCAGCTTTGTTCGCTATCGATCAGATTGGCGACCATCACCTGGTCCAATATCTGGTCATGCACGGTCGGATTCTCGATCGGCGCCAGAAATTCGACCCGCCGGTCGAAGTTGCGCGGCATCCAGTCGGCCGAGCTGATATAGACTTTCGCGCCATTATTGGGCAGCGCCTTGCCATTGCCGAACACGGTGATGCGGCTATGTTCCAGAAAGCGGCCTACGACGGACTTGACCCGGATATTTTCCGACATGCCCGGTACGCCCGGCCGCAGGCAGCAGATACCCCGCACGATCAGGTCGATCTGCACCCCGGCATTGCTGGCGGCATAGAGTTTTTCGATCAGCGCCGGATCGACCAGGCTGTTCATCTTGGCCCAGATGGTGCCGGGGCGACCGGCGCGGACATGGTCGATTTCCTTGTCCACCATGGCGCACAGATGATCGCGCAGGCTGCGCGGCGACATGACAAGCTTTTCCAGCCCCTGCGGCTCCACATAGCCGGTAATGTAATTGAACAGCGCCGCCGCATCGCGGCTATAGGCCGGGTCCGCAGTGAAGAAGCTGAGGTCCGTATAAATGCGGGCGGTGACCGGGTGATAATTGCCGGTGCCAAAATGGCAGTAGCTGCGGAACTGGTCGCCCTCGCGCCGGATAACCATCGACACCTTCGCGTGGGTTTTCCAGTCGATGAAGCCATAGACGACCTGCACGCCTGCGCGTTCCAGCGCGTCGGCCCACATCAGATTCTGTTCTTCGTCAAACCGCGCCTTCAGCTCGACCACGGCGGTCACCGACTTGCCAGCCTCCGCCGCGTCGATCAGCGCACGGATGATCGCCGACTGCTTGCCCGCGCGATAGAGCGTCTGCTTGATCGCCACGACATCGGGATCGACCGCCGCCTGCTTCAGGAAGGCGACGACGACGTCGAACGCCTCATAGGGGTGATGGACGACAATATCCTTGGCCCGGATCGCGGCGAAACAATCGCCGCCATATTCGCGGATCCGTTCGGGAAAGCGCGGGACATAAGGCTCGAACTTCAGGTCAGGGCGGTCCTCGTCCACGATGCCGGACAGGTCGCCGATGCCGATGAACCCCTCCACCTCGACCACCACCGCTTCATGGCCCTGGAGCATGTCCTGCAACATCTCCTCGACCGGTTCGGGGATGCGCTCCTCTATCTCCATGCGGATGACGCGGCCCCGGCGGCGGCGCTTGATCGCGCTGCGATAGTGGCGGACCAGATCCTCGGCCTCTTCCTCAATCTCGATATCGCTGTCGCGGATGATGCGGAACACGCCGCTTTCGCGCACCTTGTAACCGGGGAAGAGATCGCCCGAAAAACGCCGGATCACCGCCTCCAGCGCCATATAGCGCGCCGGTTCGCCGGGAATACGGACAAAGCGGGCCAGCGAGGCGGGGATCATCACCAACTCGCGGATCGGCTGCTTGTCCGACAGGCGTTGCAGGTCGAACACGATCGACAGGCCTTCATTGGGGATGAAGGGGAAGGGATGCGCGGGATCGAGCGCCTGGGGCGTCAGGATCGGGAAAATCTGATTGAGGAAATGGTCGCGCAGCCAGGCTTCGCTCAGCGGGTCGATCGGGCTGGACGGGCCGACCACCTCGATCCCCACCTGCGCCAGCTCGCCATGGACGATGCCCCACACCTTCTGCTGCGCCAGCATCAGCCGGTCGGTTTCCGCCGCGATGGCGGTCAATTGCTGCCCGGCGGTCAGCCCGTCGGCAGAACACATGTCGACATCCTGCAACTGCTGGCCTTTGAGGCCCGCCACCCGGACGGAGAAGAATTCGTCCAGATTGGCCCCCGAAATCGACAGGAAACGCAGCCGCTCCAGCAAGGGGTGAGCGCGGTTCATCGCCTCTTCCAGCACGCGCTGGTTGAACGCCAGCCAGGACAGCTCGCGGTTGAAATAACGCCCCATGGGCAGGGTCAGGCTGGTCGCGGGATCGGCTTCGGCCACTGGGGTCACTCGCACGGATCGAGGGAAGGGTTGGACGCTATTATAGGCAGAAAGCCAGCGCCTTGCAGGCAGTCTTTTGCCATTGCGACGGAAATCTTACGGCCAGATGACAGCGCCGCCCGGTCGAGCAAGTGCGTCACCGCCGCGATTGCGCCATAGCTGCGCTCGATCCGGCGGAGAAGCCAGTCAGGCAAATCGGCGGCAAAGCGTGCCCCCGCCGCGCCCAGCTGGCGTTCGATCAGCGCGCGCGCCAGCGCCTCGTCCGGCTCTGCGATGGTGACATGCGGCACGGCGGCCAGCCGCGATCGCAGGTCAGGCAGCGCCACGGTCCAGCTGGCGGGCGGCGCATGGCCGATCATCAGCAGGGGTCGATGACTGGTCTGCGCCTCGTTCCAGGCATGGAACAGGCCATGTTCGTCCTGCCCTTGGGCATCGTCGATCACACTCCCGCCGCTCATCTGCGCGAAATGGCGGGCCAGCGTCGATCGGCCCGACAGCGGTGGTCCGGTCAGCACGCTCACCGACAGTGGCCAGTCGCGCCAGCGTTCCAGATGGGCAACGGCCTGGGCATTGGCGTCGCTGACCAGAAAATCCCCGCTACTGGCCGCGCCATGCCACTCGAAAGGCAGGCTGATCTGGCTCATTGCTGCGATGGGGGCGTGGGCTGCGGTGCCTGCCTGCGCGTGATGCGCAGGGTCGTGCCCGACACGGCGACACTATAGCCGCGCGCCTGTAGCCCGTTGCGCAGCATATCGACCGTGCCGTCAAAGCTGACCTGCATCACCGACGTGCCGCCCAGCGCCAGGCTGCTGGTCGAAGCCGACCGCACGCCGGGGATCGCCCGCACCGCCGATTCGCCGGCCCCGATCGATCCGACATCGGGCGTATCGAACTGGATCGCAAAGCTGGTGGTGCCGGTGGTGGCCGTCGCCGTCGGCAGATCGACCGTCTCTACCACCGCATCGGCTGCATTCTCGATCGCCAGCGCATCGGGATCGACCGGCTCCTCGATGATCAGCGACGGGTCGGGCCGCAGGCGGCCGTCATTGAGCGCGCGAATATACAGCTCATCGATCCGCCGCGCCCCCTCGTCCAGCATCTGCGCGATGCCGCTGGCGTTCGACGCGCGCAGCGTCACGCTGCCGATCAGGCTGTTGTCCGGGCCATAGCGCGCGGTGAAGGTGCCGGTCACCGGCCCGCCGGGATAGGCCCGGTCCAGCCGCGCGATCGGGATCACCACGTCCGCTGCGCCATATTGGTCGAGCAACACCCGCCACCACAAGCGCCCGCGCCGCCCGGTCTGTCCGGCGTTCAGCAATATGGGGTCAGCCACCGATCCTGCGACGCGCACATAGTCGATCGCGCTGTCCCCGGTGCGGTATCGCGCCCAGGCCTTCTGCCATTCATTGGTGCGTTCATAGGATACGGCCGATCCGCCATCCCACAACACCGGGATCACCAGCAAGGGCGGCGATCGCATGACATTGCCCGACACGCCCAGCAACTGCCCGGTGCGCGCCCGGTCGAACAATATGCCCAATGTCGCGACATAACGGGTCGGCCCCGCCTGCTCAAAATCAATCTCGATGCCCGACACCATCGCCTCGATCTGCGAATCGGACAGGGCAGGCGCGCCGCCGCCGCCATGAGTGCGCGTCCACAGCATCCGCCACGCCTGCCGCTGCGCCATCCGCCACCCGGCATAGCGCGCGCTGTCGGCATCCTTGGCCACGACGTCGACCTTGACCCCGCGCACCTCGAAATCCCCGCCACTGGCGATCGGCGGCACGCCCCGCTCCCCCTCCATCTGCGCAAACAGCGCGGCGGCAACCAGGCCGATCGCGATGGCGAGAAGGATCTGGACCGGGCGCGACACGGCGCGCAGGATGGCGCCGGACTGGAACGGCAGGCGGTTAAGGGTCTGGCTCAGGCTCACGCGCGCCCTTTTGGCGAGATTTGCCCAGGATGCCAAGCGCCAACGCATCACGGACACACTCCGTTCGCCCTGAGCGAAGTCGAAGGTTCCGTTTTGCGCACCTTTGCTCTAGGGCGCTCCCCCATGAGTGAGAACGAATCCTACAGCTACGCCAAGGCTGGCGTTGACATCGCCGCTGGCAACGCCCTTGTCCGCGCCATCGCGCCGCTTGCCAAGGCGACCCGTCGCCCCGGTGCCGACGCTGAACTGGGCGGCTTTGGCGGCTTTTTCGACCTCAAGGCCGCTGGCTATGACGATCCATTGCTGGTCGCGGCCAATGACGGCGTCGGCACCAAATTGAAGCTGGCGATCGACCATGATCGCCACGATGGCGTGGGCATCGACCTGGTCGCCATGTGCGCCAACGACCTGATCGTGCAGGGGGCCGAACCGCTCTTCTTCCTCGACTATTATGCCACCGGCAAGCTGGAGAGCGGCGTCGCCGAGCGCGTCATCGCCGGGATCGCGGAAGGCTGCCGCATCGCCGGTTGCGCGCTGATCGGTGGGGAAACTGCTGAAATGCCGGGCATGTACGGGCCGGGCGACTATGATCTGGCGGGCTTCTGCGTCGGCGCGGTCGAACGGCACAAGGCGCTGACCGGCAATCGCGTGAAGGTCGGCGACGTGCTGCTGGGCCTCGCTTCGTCCGGGGTCCACTCCAACGGCTTTTCACTGGTCCGCCGCCTCGCCGCCGACAAGGGCTGGAAGCTCGACCGCCCCGCCATCTTCGATCAGGATGTGCTGCTGATCGACGCGCTGATGGCGCCCACGAAAATCTATGTAAAAAGCCTGCTGCCGCTGGTGCGCGCAGGGATGGTCAATGCGCTGGCGCACATTACCGGCGGCGGCCTGCTGGAAAATATCCCCCGCGTCCTGCCCGACGGCTGCCATGCGATGGTCGATGCCGATGCGTGGGATCAGCCACGCCTGATGGCTTTCCTCCAGGCGCAAGGCCATATCGAACCGGGCGAAATGGCGCGCACCTTCAACTGCGGCATCGGCATGGTGCTTAGCGTTGATGAAGGCCATGTCGCTGGCGTCACCACCGCGCTGGAAGCCGCGGGCGAAACCGTCCACCGCATCGGCGAAGTCCAGGCGGGCGAAAAGGGCTGCACCGTGCGCGGCTCCACCGAGACATGGAGCGCCAAGGCCGACTGGCGCGCCACGCATCTGGGGTAAACAACCAAATCCCCCTCCCGCCTGCGGGAGGGGATAGGGGAGGGCATGTCGGATATGCAAAAGGCAAAAGTCGGTGTCCTGATCTCCGGTCGCGGCTCCAACATGGCGGCCCTGCTCTACGCAGCGAAGGCGAACGACTGCCCCTATGAGATCGTACTGGTCGCCGCCAACGATCCCGATGCTGCCGGCCTGACGTTGGCCGCTGCCGAGGGCATCGCGACCTTCGGCCAAAGCCATAAAGGCCATAAGCGCGCCGCATTCGACCAGATCATCGACGCGCAGATGCGCACGGCGGGCGCGCAATATGTCGCGCTGGCGGGCTATATGCGGCTCCTGTCGCCCGAATTCGTGTCCGGCTGGGAAGGCCGGATGCTCAACATCCACCCCAGCCTGCTGCCCAAATATAAGGGGCTGGACACCCACCAGCGCGCCATCGACGCAGGCGACAGCCATGCCGGTTGCTCGGTCCATATCGTAACGGCAGAACTGGACGACGGCCCGGTGCTGGGCCAGACGCCGGTCGCGATCCTGCCGGGCGACAGCGCGGACAGCCTCGCCGCCCGCATCCTGATCGCCGAGCATCAGCTTTATTCCCGTACCCTCGCCGATTTCGTCACCCGCGAACGCCAGCCCGACTGGCTGCTGAACAAGGTCCGCGAAAGCGCGCTGGCCCTGCCGCAAGCGGACGAAATCGTCTCGCACGGCATGCCGTGCTTCGGCATCGTCAAGGGCAAGAAGTTCGCCTACTTCACTCACGACCATCATGGCGACGGCATCATCGCGGTGTTGGTCAAAACCACTGCGCCCGAAGAACAGGCCAGCCTGATCGAAGCCGACCCCGACCGCTATTACCGCCCCGCCTATTTCGGCAATGACTGGGTCGGCATCCGCCTGGACCTTGGCGACACCGACTGGGACCATATCGCGCAACGGCTGCACGACAGCTGGCGGCAGGTCGCCCCACGCAAGCTGCTGGGCCTGATGGATATTGCCGACGAGTTTTAACGACTTATCCCTCTCCCTTGAGGGAGAGGGTTGCGCAGACTTGGCAGCTTGCTGCCTAGTCGGAGCTGGGGGAGGGTGTCGAAGCCTCACGGCATCAACGTTTCGCCCCCTTCCCTTCCCCGCCTGCGATCCCCATAGAGTGGAGCCATGACCGACACGCCCGCCCCCGCCATCGAGATCACCAACCTCACCAAAGTCTATAAGGGCGGCAAGCGCGCGCTCGACGGGATCAACCTGTCGATCCCGCGCGGCCAGATTTATGGGCTGCTCGGTCCCAATGGCGCGGGCAAATCCACCACGATCAATATCCTCGCGGGCATGGTCAACAAGACGTCGGGCACGGCCCGCATCTGGGGCTTCGACACGGACGTCAATCCGCGCAATGCGAAAAACTCGATCGGCATCGTGCCGCAGGAAATCGTGTTCGACCCCTTTTTTACCCCTTTTGAGACGCTGGAAAATCAGGCCGGCTATTATGGCGTGCCCAAGCACAAGCGCCGGTCGATGGAATTGCTGCGCGCCGTCCATCTGGAGGACAAGGCCCACGCCTATGCCCGCACGCTGTCGGGCGGCATGAAGCGCCGGCTGCTGGTGGCCAAGGCAATGGTGCATAGCCCGCCGATCCTGGTGCTGGACGAACCGACCGCAGGCGTCGATGTGCAATTGCGCCAGCAGCTCTGGGCCTATGTGCGTGAATTGAACGCGCTGGGCGTCACCATCGTGCTGACGACGCATTATCTCGAAGAAGCCGAGGAATTGTGCGACCGCATCGGCATCATCAACCATGGCCGCCTGATCGCCGACAAGCCGACCCGCGAACTGGTCGACATGGCGCTGGAAAAAGTGGTGCAGGTGACGGTGGACCGCGACATCGTGACCGCGCCTGACGCCCCCTGTTTCGAAAAAGTCGAACTATCGGGCGACCGCACGCTCACCATAACCTATCTCAAGGACCGCGCCAATGCTGGCCAGGTGCTGAGCGCCGTGCAGGCCAGCGGCCTGGCGATCGTGGACGTGATCACGCGCGACCCGGACCTTGAGGATGTGTTCCTCAATCTGACGGCGGCGGCGGAGTGAGGGTGGGCTGTTCCAGTCTCCGTTCGGGCTGAGCTTGTCGAAGCCCTCTCCTGAGCGTAGCGAAGGCAAAACCTCACTCCGTTCGGCCCGGCCCTTCGACTTTGCTCAGGGCGAACGGAAAAAGAGTATTTAGGACGACGATGCCCACCACCACCCACGACGTCATCATCATCGGGTCAGGCGCAGCGGGCCTGACCGCGGCCATCAACCTCGCGCAGGATCGCAAGGTGCTGGTGCTGGCCAAGGGCGCGCTGGATGGCGGGTCCACCAACTGGGCGCAGGGCGGCATTGCCGCCGTACTCGATGCCGGTGACAGTTTCGAGGCGCATGTCGAAGATACGATGGTCGCGGGCGCGGGCCTGAACGATCGCGCCACGGTCGAATTTGTCGTGTCCGAAGCCCCCGCCGCAATCGAGCGCCTCGCCAAACTCGGCGTCCCCTTCAACGCGGGCGAGGATTTTGGTGACCGCTGGCACCTGACGCGGGAGGGCGGGCATAGCCATCGCCGCATCGTCCATGTCGATGACGCCACCGGCCATGCCGTGCAGGTCGCGCTGCTGAAGGCTGCCCGCGCCAATCCCAACATCACCCTGGTCGAGGATCTGATCGCCATCGACCTCATCACCTCCCGCCATGGCGAGCGCTATTCGGGCGATGGCCATGTCTGGGGCGTCTATGCCTTCAACAAAAAGACCAAGCATGTCGATGCGCTGCTCGGCAAGGCGACGATCCTCTGCACCGGTGGCGCGGGGCGGACCTATCTTTTCTCCACCGCCCCGCGCGGCGCGACCGGGGACGGCATCGCCATGGCCTGGCGCGCGGGGTGCCGCGTGTCGAACATGGAAATGAACCAGTTTCACCCGACCTGCCTCTATAATCTGGAGGTCAAGAATTTCCTGATCACCGAAGCGGTGCGCGGCGAGGGCGGCCACCTGAAACTCCCTCCCGGCGTGCCGGGCGGTGGCGAGCGGTTCATGCCCCGCTTCGACCCGCGTGAGGAACTGGCTCCGCGCGACGTGGTGGCGCGCGCCATTGACCATGAAATCAAGCGGCTGGGGCTTGATTATGTCCATCTCGACATCAGCCACAAGCCGCCGGAATTTGTGAAGCATCACTTTCCGACCATCTATGCGCGGCTGCTGGACTTGGACATCGACATTACGAAGGAACCGATCCCGGTCGTCCCGGCGCAGCATTATACCTGCGGCGGGGTGGTGATCGACCTTGACGGTCGCACCGACCTGCCGGGCCTTTATGCGGCGGGCGAAGTGAGCGAAAGCGGCCTCCACGGCGCTAACCGGCTCGCATCCAACTCGCTGCTCGAATGTTTCGTTTTCGGCGAAGCGGCGGCCAGCCACATCCGCGCCCATTGGGACGAACTGCCCGCCCCGCCGCCGATCCGGCCATGGGACGAAAGCCGCGTCACCAACAGCGACGAAGAAGTCATCGTCCAGCACAACTGGAAGGAAATCCGCCGCTTCATGTGGGATTATGTCGGCATCGTCCGCACCACCAAGCGGCTGGAACGCGCCCAGCATCGCGTGGCCCTGCTGGCGCAAGAGGTCGATGATTATTACGGCAATTTCCGCGTCACCCCAGACCTGATCGAGCTGCGCAACCTGCTGGAAGTCGCCCGGCTGATCGTCCGGTCGGCCCTCCATCGCAAGGAAAGCCGGGGGCTGCACTATACGCTCGACTATCCCGAAACGCTGGAGGCTGCGGTGGATACGGTGCTGGCACCATAAAAAACGGCGCGGTCGCCGGGGGTCGGCGCCGCGCCTGAAGGTGGAGGAGGGAGGCGCTCAAAGCGCGTCCGGTTTCTCCGCTCTAGCCTGGCCCGCCTCAGCGCGCTTTGACGCGCGTCAAATATCCTTGAGGAAAGTGCCGAGCGCCGCATAAAAGCGCGCGGGCTGATCAGCCATGACCATATGGCCGCTGGGACCAATCGCCCGCAGCACCGTATCTTTCTTGGGGGCATAGGCGGTGCGGAACCGGCTGGCGATGATAGCGGCCTGCTCCCGATCCGCCCCGACCGCATAAACCACCTCCAGCGGGACGTTCAGCCGCGCCAGTTGCGGGCCAAGGTCGATATTGGCCAGATCGCGCAAGGCGCTGGCGATGACATCAGGATCGCTGCCCTTCGCTCCGGGCGCCTGCCCGACCATCTGCGCCAGATAGCGCCGTCCCGCTACCGTCCCGGTCAGATAGCCACCCAGCTGATCGGCCAGAAAGCCAAGGCCACTGGCCGTGCCGCCGACCATCGCTGCCCCGGCCGGCAGCATATCGACCACCATCACCCGGCCCGCTACGCCCTTCAGCCCCAGCATCATCGCCAGCGTGCCACCCATCGAATGGCCGACGATCGCCGGGCGCTTCAGGCCCGACGCTGTGATGTAGCGAGCGATCTCTTCAGCCAGCGGCTGGACCAGCGGGCCGCTGGCATTCCCCTCCGCCGCCAATCCGGCAAAGCCGCGGACCTGCACCAGATGGAAGCGATAGCCCGGCACCGCGCTCAGCACGCCGTTCCAGATGCCCGGACCGCTGGCAAGCCCCGGAATCAGCAACACATCACGCCCCGAACCCCGCACAGTCACGGCGATCCGGCGCGAGGCAAAGGGCGCGGCCTGCGCCGTTCCGCACCACATCAACCCGCCCGCTGCCAGCGCCCCGCCCAGCAGCGCGCGCCTGTCCATGCCTTGATCCATCATGCCGCTCTATTGCTGCTCCGCCGCTTAACCGCAACTGAGCGGACGTTGCTCTATCCGGTTCCCCGTTCAGCCTCCTTACATCGCATTTGTGGAATCATTCGTCGCATCAGCCTTGCCCGCTTATCGGGTGGCTGCCCCTAAATGGCGCTTGCAGAGTGCGGGGAATGGAATGAGATCGAATGATAACCGGGGCGGTTCCGCGCGCCTGGTCCTGTTGATGGTGGCACTGTCCGCCTGTGTCAGCGCCCCAGAACCGCGCCCGGCGCAAGCCGCCGCTGCCGCGCCGCAGCGGGTGCAGCCAACAACGAACACATGGCCGATCCGAGAGGTCGCCAATCCGCCGCTGCCCTATCGCGAGATTGACCAGACCGAAACGCCCTCTCCGGCGCTGGTCAGCGTCGTGCGCAATCTGGGCCAGAATTTCCGGGGCAAGGTCGGCATTGCGGTGCGGCGGGTCGGCGCAGACTGGACGGTGGCCTGGAACGGCAACGCTTTGTTCCCGCAACAAAGCGTGTCGAAACTCTGGGTCGCGATGACCTTCCTCGACGCGGTCGACCGGGGCAAGCTGCGCCTGACCGACACGACCACCATCACCCGCAACGACCTGACCCTGTTCCACCAGCCGACCGCCGCGATGGTGGGGACCAGCGGCTGGACCACCAGCTATTCCGACCTGATGCGCCGGGCGATGACCCAGAGCGACAATACCGCCAACGACACGCTGCTGCGCGCGGTTGGCGGGCCGGATGCGGTGCGCGGCTTTCTGGCGCGGCGGATGATCCGGGACATTCGCTTCGGACCGGGCGAACGGCTGCTGCAATCGGCGACGGCGGGTCTCGACTGGCGGCAGGATTATGCGATCGGGCGCAACTTCTACGCCGCCCGCGCCAAACTGCCGATGGCGGCGCGGGTGAAGGCGCTGGACAATTATCTCGCCAGCCCGCCCGACGGCGCAGCCCCCGCCTCGATCGTCCAGGCGCTGGCCAAACTGAAACAGGGCGAAATGCTGTCATCCGCCTCGTCCCGCCTGTTGCTGTCGATCATGTCGGAAGCCAAGACCGGGCCGCAACGGATCAAGGGCGGGGTGCCGCCGGGCTGGTCCTATCTGCACAAGACCGGGACCGGGCAGGATCTGCCGCCGCGCTCCACTGGCTTTAACGATATCGGCATCATGACCGCGCCCGATGGCACCAGTTACGCGGTGGCGGTAATGATCGGCAGCACTACTGTCGGCATCCCCGAACGCTGGGCGCTGATGCAGGCGGTGGCCAAGGCGGTCGCGGCCAATCACGAGCCGAAATGAGATGAGGGGCGTGCGCCGGATGACACCCGCCCCTTATCTGCCCTTTAGCATCAGTTGAGAACCAGCGCGAACATCGCGACCTGGCCAAGGAAGGCGACGCCAAGAGCGATCAGCATATTGGCGGGCTTGAGATACTGGGTCATGAAACCATCCTTCTGATAATGTGGGTAACCGGACCATCCGGCGACACCCTGTTGCCCGACGGCTCCTGCGCCCCGGCGATTTGCGCGCAAGCCCGATTGCGTCACGCAGCGATTCCCTTTCAAAATCCGCAGAAAAGCGCGACAGTGGCGGTTCGCGCTTCGCGAACGGGAGGGGACGATCCGTGAAACGGCTGCGGCGGACGATATTGGAACTATGGGCGATGCTGCCGCTCGCGGCGATCGCAGGCTTTCTGGGACCGTTCGGCACCTATCTGGCCGGCGACTTCGTCCATCGCACCGGGCGCTGGGGTCTGTTGCTGTTGGGGGCCTATATCGTCGTGCGGCCGACGATGATCTTCTGGAGCTGGCTGGCCCGTGCGACCGCGCTGCCGCATGGCACCATCGTCTTTTGCGGATTGATGCTGTCGAGCATTCCCATGGCGCTTTTGTGGGAATGGGCGGGGATGGAGGAAGTGCGCCAACTGGGCGGCTTTAGCGGCCTGCTGCCCTTCACCGCCCTGTGCGCGGCGCTGATCATGGTCGTCGCCGCCTGGGCCGATCGGGCGGACGCGCATCTGCTGCGCTTTTACGATGGCACCATGTCCCGGCGCATCATCCCGGCCGCGACGCCTCCGCAGGGCGGCGTCCCGGCTGCCAGCCGTCCACGCCTCTACGCCCGTCTCAGCCAGCGCTTTACCGGCGATATTGCCGCGCTGGAAAGCGAGGATCATTATGTCCGCGTCCACGGCCGGGGGCAGAGCGAATTGCTGCTGATCCGGCTGCGTGATGCCATTGCGGAAATGGACGCGACGCCGGGCGAGCAAACCCATCGCAGCTGGTGGGTGGCGCGCGATGCCGTGGCAGAAACGCTTGGCAGCGGGCGCAACCGGGAAATCCGGCTGGCGAACGGCCTGCGCGTGCCGGTGGCGCGCGATTCGGTCGATCGGCTCCAGCAGTCGGGCTTTCTGTCGGCCTGACGACTGGAGGGAGACGGCGTAACCGGCAATTTTAGGGTCGCATCGCTGATGCAGAAAAGCGGTTCCCACTTTTCTGCGCGATGCTCTATCCCTTCCCCATGACCCAGAATCACCTCTATCTCGTCGATGGCAGCGGCTATATTTTCCGCGCCTATCACCAGCTCCCGCCGCTCACCAACCAGCATGGCCAGCCGGTGGGCGCTGTCTATGGCTATACGACCATGCTGTGGAAGCTGGCAGAGGAGTTGGGCAAAGCAGAAGGCCCGACCCATATGGCGGTGATCCTGGACAAGGGATCGCATACCTTCCGCAACGACATGTACGACCAGTATAAGGCGAACCGCCCGCCCGCGCCCGAAGATCTGGTGCCGCAATTTCCCATGATCCGCGACGCGACCCGCGCCTTCTCCCTCCCCTGTATCGAGGAAGCGGGTTATGAGGCGGACGACCTGATCGCCAGCTACACCAAAGCCGCTGTTGCAGCGGGATGGCATGTCACGATCGTCAGCTCGGACAAGGATCTGATGCAGCTGATCCAGCCCGGCGTCGACATGTATGACACGATGAAGAATGAACGGCGCGGGGCGGAGTATGTCGTCGGCAAATTCGGGGTGGAGCCGCAACTGCTGGGCGACGTGCTGGCGCTGATGGGCGACAGCGTGGATAATGTGCCCGGCGTGCCGGGCATAGGTCCCAAGACGGCGGCCAAGCTGATCGTCGAATATGGCGGGCTGGAGGCGGCGCTCGACGCTGCGCCTGCGATGAAGAAGTCCAAGATGCAGGAAAATCTGATCGCCCATGCCGACATGGCGCGACTGTCGCGGCGACTGGTAGCGCTGCACGATAGCATGGAGCTACCCGAACCGCTGGAGGATCTGGCGCTCAAAGGCATTCCCAAGGAGCCGTTGCAGGATTTCCTGACCCATCATGGTTTCAAGACGCTGCTAAACCGACTGGGCGCGCCCGCCGCTGCCGTGGCGGTGGCTGCCGCATCGGCCAGTGTCGGCGAACCGGTCGCCACCCCGGTCGCGCCGCAGGAACCGCCGATCGACCGCAGCCTCTACGAAACGGTGGTGAGCGAAGAAGCGCTCGACCGCTGGATCGCGCTGGCGACGGCGGAGGGGATTGTCGCGGTCGACACCGAAACCGACATGCTCGATTGCGTGTCGTGCCAGCTGGTGGGCGTGAGCCTCGCCACCGGTCCCAACAAGGCCTGCTACATTCCGGTCGGCCATGGCGGGCGCGACATGTTTGCCGAAAAGCCGGCGCAATTGCCGCTAACGATGGTACTGGCGAAGCTCAAACCCCTGCTGGAGGATGATGCGGTCCTCAAGGTCGGGCAGAATCTGAAATATGACATGACGGTGCTGCGGCGGCACGACATCGCCATCACCCCCTTTGACGACACGATCGTCATGAGCTTCGACCTGGACGCGGGGCAGAGCCTGTCGGGTCATGGCATGGACGAAGCGGCGCGGACGCATCTTGGCCATGAATGCATCAGCTTCAAGGAGGTGGTCGGCACCGGCAAGAACCAGATCACATTCGGCGAAGTGCCGCTGGACAAGGCGACCGCCTATGCCGCCGAGGATGCCGACGTCACGCTGCGTCTGTGGAAATTGTTCAAGACACGGGTGGCCAATGAAGGCGCAAACCGCGTCTATGAACTGGTCGACCGGCCGCTGGTGCCAGTGATTGCGCGGATGGAGCATCGCGGGATCAAGGTGGACCGGGAGCATCTGGCGCGGCTGTCGGGCGAATTTACCGCTGGCATCGCGGCGTTGGAGACGGAGATCCACGAACTGGCCGGGCAACCCTTCGCAATCGGATCGACCCAGCAACTGGGCGCGATCCTGTTCGACAAGATGGGCTATAAGGGTGGCAAGAAGGGCAAGTCGGGTGCCTATTCCACCGACGTCACCATCCTTGAGCAACTGGCGGCGCAGGGTGCGCCGATTGCCAGCAAAATATTGGAATGGCGGCAGCTTTCCAAACTCAAGTCCACCTACACCGACGCGCTACAGGCGCAGATCAACAAGGATACGGGCCGCGTCCACACCAGTTACTCGCTGACCGGGGCGCAGACCGGGCGACTCTCCTCGACCGATCCCAACCTGCAAAATATCCCCATCCGCACCGAAGTCGGGCGGCAGATCCGCCATGCCTTTGTCGCGGAACCCGGCAATGTCATATTGGCGGCGGACTATAGCCAGATCGAGCTGCGGCTGGCCGCGCATATGGCCGATGTGCCTGCGCTGAAAGAGGCTTTCGCGGCAGGCGAGGATATTCACGCCGCGACCGCCAAGCAACTGTTCGGCGAGGTCAATCGCGACACGCGCGGCCGGGCCAAGACGATCAATTTCGCGATCCTCTACGGCATATCCCGCTGGGGGCTGGCCGGGCGGCTGGAGATCAGCGCGGATGAGGCGCAGGAGATGATCGCCAAATATTATGAACGCTTCCCCGGCATCAGCATCTACATCAACGAGACGATCGAGAAGGCGCGGGAACGCGGCTATACCGAGACATTGTTTGGGCGAAAGACCTGGTTCCCGCGTATCCGCGCATCGATCCAGCACGAACGGCAGGGCGCCGAACGCGCCGCGATCAACGCGCCGATCCAGGGGACCAGCGCCGACATCATCAAACGGGCGATGGCGCGCATGGAACCGGCGCTGGAGGCAGCGGGCCTGCCGGGCGTCAGGATGCTGTTGCAGGTGCATGACGAACTGGTGTTCGAGCTGCCGGAGGGCGATGTCGAGGCGGCCAGCGCGGTGATCCGCAGCGTGATGGAAAGCGCCGCCGAGCCGATCGTCAAGCTGAGCGTGCCGCTGGGCGTGGAGATCGGCACGGGGCCGAGTTGGGGGGCGGCGCATTGAGGGCAAAGGAAATGGCAATGTCGCAGTTTAAGTTCGTAACGATCCCGATTGGGAGCAGCGGATGGGTAAGTGGCCATGTGGCAATAAACATGGACGAGGTATATCGGTGGCCCGAAAGCGACCCAAACGACAATTATTGCCTCAACACCGACACGACGAGTTTTGACGAATTTTCGACGCAGATCGACCGCCTAATCGGTGAACTTGAAAAGGTGCGCAAAGCAGGTCGGCGGTACTTTGATCGCGTACAAGCGGCTACTTAAACTCCGTCATTCCCGCGAAAGCGGGAACCCATCTCCCGTCCCGCGACTGACGTGAGTTGGATCCCCGCCTGCGCGGGGATGACGGGTGGTGGGGGACGGAAAAGGCCAGCCCCACAGGACCGGCCTTCCTATCAATCGAACAGCTCTTCCAGAAAGCTCTTCTTGCGCTTCTTCGGATAGCCCCGCCCGTCGTCGCGATAGTCGCGGTCCGGGCGGTAGCTCTGCTGAGCGAACGGCGCTGGCCGGGCGGGTGGCGCTGTGTCGCCCGCCGCCCGCTCGATGATCTTGTCCAGTTCGCCCCGGTCCAGCCACACGCCCCGGCATTGCGGGCAATAGTCGATTTCTACCCCCTGCCGGTCCGTCATCGCCAATCCGACATGACAGACCGGGCAGAGCATGGCCGATACGGCCGCTTGATCCCGCATCCGCTTACTCCCGCTTGCCGGTCAGGCTGAGGAGCATCTGGAACAGGTTGACGAAGTTCAGGTATAGCGACAGCGCGCCCATCACCTGCATCTTCGCCGCCATTTCGTGGCCCGCATAAGCGAAATAGTCCGACTTGATCCGCTGCGTATCCCATGCGGTGAGGCCCGTGAAGATCACCACGCCCAGGATCGAGATGACCATCGCCATCGCCGACGATCCGATGAAGATGTTGATCAGGCTGGCGACGATGATGCCAATGAGGCCCATGATCAGGAAGCTGCCCATCTTCGTCAGGTCACGCTGCGTGGTATAGCCCCACAGCGCCATGCCGAGGAACATGACGGCAGCCGAGAAGAAGGCCTGCGCGATGCTGCCGCCGGTAAACACCAGGAAGATGCTGGCCAGCGACACGCCCATCACGGCGGAGAAGGCCCAGAAGGCCATGCGCGCGCCCGCGGTCGTCATCTTTTCGATGCGGAAGCTGAAGAAGAACACGAAGGCCAGCGGCGCGAAGATCGCCACCCATTTGAGCGGGGTGCCGAAGATGGCGGCGGCCAGCACCGGCGTATTGCCGATAAACGCCGCGACCAGCCCGGTGATCACCAGACCCAGGCCCATATTGCGGAAAACGCCCAGCATGTGCGCGCGCAGCCCGGCGTCGGTCTGCGCCGTGCGGCTCGCACCATAGCCCGGCAAAGGAACGCGATTATTCACTTGGGGTCACTCCATCCATCAAAATGTGGTTCGAGTGGCCCGGTGCGGTCTGCTGCGGCATTTAGGGGGAAATTGCCGCAAAACCTGCACCGGGCGCACCCGATGCGGTCCGACATGGCGGCTGGACAAGGGGGGAAGTCCAGCGCGTCAGAGGGGCCCGGCCCGCATCGATCATATTGGGGGAGGAACGCACAGGTGCAAGGGGCGGACCCCAACGCAACATTTTATTACAAATGGGTGGGTCGCACAGGGAGGATTGACCCCTGCGCCGCTTCGCGCCATCGCTTTGCGCCATGTCCGACGACCAGCATATCACAGCGCCGCTGCGCCTGTTCAACAGCCTGACCCGCACGATCGAGCCTTTCGCGCCGATCGAGGACGCTCATGCGCGCGTCTACAGCTGCGGGCCGACGGTTTATAATTATGCGCATCTGGGCAATTTGCGCGCCTATGTCTTTACCGACACGCTGCGGCGGACCTTGCTATGGAAGGGGCTGTCGGTGACCCATATCATCAACATCACCGATGTCGGCCACCTGACCAGCGACGCGGACGCTGGCGATGACAAGATGGAAGCGGCGGCGCGGGCCAGCGCCAGGAGCATCTGGGACATTGCCGCCCATTACACGCAAGCGTTCAAACAGAATATCGCCGACCTCAACATCATCGCGCCGAGCGAATGGACGGTCGCCACCGACTATGTGCCGCAGATGATCGCATTTGCGCAGAGGATCGCGCCGGCACATTGCTATGAACTGGACAGCGGCCTCTATTTCGACAGCGCGACCGTGCCTGATTATGGCGCGCTGGCTGGTGGGCGGGACGATGCTGCGCACGCCCGGATCGATCCGGTCGCAGGCAAGCGCAACCCGTCCGACTTTGCGATCTGGCGCAAGTCCCCGCCCGACGAACAGCGCCAGATGGAATGGGACAGCCCATGGGGCAAGGGCGCGCCGGGTTGGCATCTGGAATGTTCGGTGATGAGCCAGGCGGTGTTGGGCCATCCGTTCGATATCCATACCGGCGGCATCGACCATCGCGAAATCCATCATCCCAATGAGATTGCCCAAAATCAGGCCTTCCATGCCTGCTGCGGGCCAGATGTCGGCGCGGCGGAGGCGGGCTTCACCGGCGCGCGCTGGTGGATGCACAATAATTTCCTCGTTGATCGCAGCGGCAAGATGAGCAAGTCGAAGGGCGGTTTCACCACCCTCTTTTCGCTGATCGACGCAGGCGTACATCCGCTGGCCTATCGGCTGCTGTGCCTGGGCGCTCATTATCGCAGCGAACTGGAATTCAGCGCGGAGGGTGTCGGCGCTGCCCTGACGCGATTGAAGCGGCTGGTGATGGGCGTCGAGGGGCTGAAGGCCCGTGCCGAAGGTGTGACGTGGCAATCGCCCCGGCTCGACTATCTGCGCGCCAACATGCACCCCAAGCTGGCACCGCTGCTGGAACAGTTTGACGCAGCGATCAGCGACGACCTGATGACGCCGCGCGCGCTGCCGCTGCTGGAAGAGGCGATCGCTCTCAAGAAGGTGCCGGTGGATGAGAAACTCTGCCTGATCGCGGCCTTCGACGCGGCGCTGGGCCTCAACCTCATGACCCTCAGCCGCTCCGACCTGCGCGTGCAGCCCAAGGATGCGCTGATCTCGCCGGAGGAGATTGACGCGCAGCTAGAACGCCGCGCGGCGGCCCGTGCCGACAAGGATTTCGCCCTGTCGGACGAGATACGCGATGCCCTGATCGCGCGCGGGGTCGATGTGATGGATGGCGATCCGCTGCGCTGGGACTGGCGTCTGACCCTGGCGTGACATCCCGGCCCCAAACGCTTGTAACTTGACGCCAAAGCCTCCGCGCCCGCAAAGCATGTCGCAGGGGCAGAGTCGGGGGACGGGCGATGGGGCTTCGGGCAGGCAGAATAGCCATGATGCTGGCGCTGGCGGCGGTTCCCTCGCTACCTGTTGCCGCCGAGACGGTCGCGGGCTTCAGTGCCACCGATCCGCGCCACGCCCATTTGCGCGCGCTCGACCAAAAAGCGACAACCCTGTTCGAAAATGACGATTTCGCCCTGTCGATGTCGCAAAAGACGCGCGACGCCTGGGCCGCGCTGCGCGACGCGGGCATGAAGGTCAAGGTCGCGGGCCATCCGCACCCGATGGCGGGCGTCGGCCTGATCAAACTAGGGTCGATGGACCAGATTGAGGGCAAGAACCCCTCCGCCCTGGCCAATGTCGACAAGGGGCTGGCGCTGATCGCTCCGTTCCGCGACGCCTATCCCATCCCCTGGCTGGAGGGCATGTCGGTCAAAGGCTATGTCCAGTCGATGATCGGCGATGTCGCCGCCGGGGCGGAGACGTTGGCGCAGGCGAGCGCCTATGCCGACGGCTATTTCGCGCGCGTCGGTCCAAAGGCGCTCAGCGAAGCGGACTATATGCTCAAGTCCAACATCGCCTTTTCCCATGCGCAGGCGCTCTCGCGGCTGGGGCGCAATGGCGAGGCGGTCGATGCTCAGCGCGCCAGTCTGGAGGCGCGGACGACCAGCCTTGGTCCCAACCATCCCGACACGGTTGCCTCTACCTACACCTATGCGCAGATGCTCTATCGCGCGGCGCGACTGGTCGAGGCGGAAAAATATGCGCGGCTGGCGGTCAACACCGCGACCGACCATGTCGATCGCAAGCATCCCAGCTATCATCGGTCGCTGGAAATGCTGGGGCTGCTGCTGGCGCGGACCGGGCGACGGGCCGAGAGCCTCGACTATATGGAGCGCGCCATCGCCATCAAGCGCGAGACGATGGGGACCAAGAGCCTCTTCTATCATTTCGGCCTCTATAATATGGCCGGCGTGCTGCTGCCGATGGAACGCTATAGCGACGCCGAACCGCTGTTTCTGGAGGCGGAGCGCGGCTTTCGGGCGGTGGAGGGGGAGAATAGCCCGCAAAGCGCCCGCGCGCTGGCCTTCGCGGCACTCGCCAGTGCGGCTTCGGGACGGCCGGACGAAGCGATCGAGCGTGCGCGCACGGCCATGGCCCGTGTCCGCACCCCGACGGCCAGCGATCGCGACATGGGCCAGCGTGTCTATCCCCTGCTCGTCCCGGCGCTGATCGCCACCGGGCAGGATGACGCTGCGCGTGTCGCCGCCGCCGATTATCTGCGCGAAACCCGGCAGATCGACAATGCGCCTGCCTTCGCACTGGCCAATGCTGCGATGCTGGCGGCCTGGGCGCAGGGGGGCGATGCCGTTGCAGCGGCACGGCAAATGGCCGGACTGCTGCGCGAAAGCCAGTCGCTCGACGATGATGGCGACCTGAATGAAGATCAGCGCGCCGCGCTCGACACGATCCTGAAGATCGCGGTGCAGGCGCGTGACCCGGCGCTGGCGCTGGACGCGATGGCAATCCTGGCGGGGTCGCGCATTGCCCAGGCCAACCGGCTGGTCGCGGAACGTCTCGTTGCCGATCCCGCCCTCGCCGCGCGAGTCCGCACCTTGCAGGATAAGCTGAAGGCGCTGGCCAGCGCGGACAGCGCGTTGCTGAAGGCGCTGGCGACCGACAAGGATGTCGAGGCCGCGCGCGCCGCCCGCGCCACGGTCGAGACCATCGCCGAGGCCGAACGCGCCGCCATCGCCCGCGACTATCCCCGCTGGGTCGAGGCGCGCGGCGGCGTACGGCCCGACCTTGCGACGCTGCGCGCAGGATTGGCGCAGGATGAAGCGCTGCTGGCGGTGATGCCGGCCTTTGACGGTGTCTATCTGCTGGCGGTCAATGCCGATGGTGCGACCGTTGAGCGCACGGAGCTGGCGCGCGCCGCCATGGTCGCGCTGGTCGACCGGCTGCGCGGTGCGATGACCCCCAGCGGCTTCGACCGGACGGCAGCGCATGATCTCTATGCCCAGATTTTCACGCCCACGATCCTCACTCGGCTGGGCAAGGCAAAGGCGTTGCGGATCGTACCCACCGGCGCCTTCGCCTCGCTGCCCTTTGCGATGCTGCCGCAGCAACCCGTCGTGGCGGTGGGCCGGGACACGCCCTGGCTGATCCGCCGCTTCGCGATCGAGGTGCAGCCCGGCTTTGCGAGCGGTGGGGCGGCATCGCAGCGGATCGCGATGCGCAACCAAAGCTTTCTGGGCGTCGGCGCGCCTAACGCCTTTGCCGCCACGACCAAGCCCGCCGCGCCCGTCCTGCTCGCCGCCAACCATTATTTTCGCGGCGGCACGGCAGACGCGACCGCGCTGTCGCAACTGCCGCCGCTACCCGGATCGCTGGCCGAACTGCGCGCCGTGGCGGATCGCTTCGGCACCGACCGCGCCACCCTCCTGGTCGGCGCGCAGGCGAGCGAGGCCGCGCTGCGCGGGAAGGATCTGGCCCCCTATTCCGTCATCCTGTTTGCGACCCATGGGCTGGTCAGCGGCCAGATGGAGGGGGTGACCGAACCCGCGCTGGTCCTGTCCCCGCCCGCCCCCGGCACCGGCGACGATGGGCTGCTGACCGCTTCGGAGGTCGCGGCGATGCGGATCAGCGCGGACTGGGTGATCCTGTCGGCCTGCAACACGGCTGCGGGCGACAGCGCGCAGGCACCCGCCTATTCGGGGCTGGCGCAGGCGTTCCGCTATGCCGGGGCAGGATCGCTGCTGGTGTCGCACTGGCCGGTGCGCGACGATGCCAGCGCCTTCGTCACGCTGGAGACGGTGAAAGCCGCCAATGGGGGAACGCCCCGCGCGGTTGCCCTGCAAAAGGCGATGCTGAAACTGATGCGGTCAGACCGACCCGACGCGACACAACCCTATATCTGGGCGCCGTTCATTCTGGTCGGGCGCTGATCAGTCTCCGTGATGTAGGCGTGCGTCCAGCGGCGTTGCAGCAAGTGCATCGGTGGCCCGTTCAACCAGCGCCTTGACGTCGCCCACCTCGACAAACAGCCCCTCATAGGCCGCGCGAAGATGGACGCTGCATTGTCCGAACAGCGCAAGCTGCCTGATACCTTCATCCGTCAGGTAGAATATCCGTCGACGCGCATCATCCTCATCGTTCCGATGCTGGATCAGGCCAAGGCTCACCAGCTTGGGTATCTTTTGCATGACCAGCTGGTGCGAATGCCCGAGCTCTCTGGCCATATCCGACGCCGACGCGGTGCCGAGGCTGGCCAGAACGGTCATCAGTGAGCAGGAGCGAACCGGGATGACGATGCCCATCGCATCGAAAACCGCTTTGGACTGTTCGGCGATCAATACGCTCAGCCGCTCGACCGTGCGACCGAGAAACGCGATGTCATCAATCGCCGCCTGGTTGTTCCGCCGCTCAGTCAAGGCGTTTATAGGCCTGAATGCTGCCGTCTCTGTTCACACGCTCCAGTGCCGCCACTTTTCCGCCCTCGCTACGCAACCGGTATCGGAAATCCGAAACACCTTCGACCGCAAACAGGTTCGGAGCGATTGGCTCCAGCGCAACACGAAGACGATCCCGCCAGACGTAGAATAGCGTGCCATTTTCCAGAATGATTTTGCGGCCTTCATACGGCCCGACGGCGCTTTGCAGCAGATCTGGGGTGATAACGGGAGGCTGGATTTTGGCGGTCAGGGCCGGGAGCAGCCAAGCATAATCCTCCCGTTTCGTGCTGTCCGTCTTCGACAGATTTTCCAGCGCCAGCTTGTGCGCCAGGGCAAGCGCCCGAATGGAGGGACTTTCAATATCGGGCTGCACTCCGGTCCCTTCAAAATCACCATGATCGACCGGATCTCGTATCTGGCCAATCGGCACCTGCACGAAGAAATCATCATTGATCGGCTTACGAGCCACGGGATGCGCCCCGCCAGCGGTCCATTCCCCGATCAGGGTGGCCCGTCCCAACTTTTTCATCATGTAGGAAAACCATTCAGCAGAGGAAAAGGAGGTAGAGCCGGTCAGGATATAGACCGGCTTGTCTACCATGCGCTTGCCCGGCAGGCCGGGCAGCACCCATTGCCCGCGCTCGATCCGCTTGCCGTCCTCATTATAATAATAGTCGAAGAGCAGCTGATCCTTGTCACCGGGGAAGAAATAGCTGGCCAGAAATTGCGCCATTTCCAGATGCCCGCCATTATTATAGCGCAGATCGATGATGACGGCATCGGCATTGCCGAGGAAGCGCATGACGGACGCCGCCATATCATAGGCAAGCGCCGGATCGGCGAAGTAGCTGAACCGGATATAGCCGATATTGCCGTCCAGACGGCTGACCTCATCAAATCCGAAGTTGGTTTTCTCCAGCCTGGCCAATTCTTCCTGATCTATCACGGCTTTCCGCGCCGGATCGGCCTTTGCACGAAAGTCGGCCACCCATTGGGGATCAACGCCCACAAAGAAGTGCAGGTCGCCGCTGATTTTAATCAGATCCTCCGTTAGCTTGCTCGCAAACCCGTCCGGCGTCGCCACTGAGTCATAGTCGCCCTTTTTCAGATGGTCGCGCAGCAGAGGCGCGATTTTCCGGGCCATGTCGGGAAAGGCATAGTTGGCATTCAGACTGTTGTTGAGCGACGCTATGATCGATGCCTTTTCGGCCCGCGTTATGGCTGGAGTGTTGGCCCAAGCTCCCGTCACCCAAACCAGCGACAGGGCTGGCAGTATCGAAAGCATTGATAGTCGATCGCGCATTATATGAGTCCCCGTGCCAATGCGAATATATACAACATATTGCGCAATATATTGCAATAATGGTTGCAGTGGTTTTTAGCTGGACGCCCACGCAATCGGGCTGGGCACCATCATCTCCTGCAAAAAGGTTGGCGGCAGCCTGACCGGCTCAGCCCGCCTCCAGCGCCGCGCCCGCTTCCATCCACACTTCTTCGGCCGCTTCCAGCTTCTTTTCCACCGCCGCGCGCTTCACCATCAACTCGCTGGTGGTCATCTTCGCCTCCGCTCCGGTCGCCGCCTTGGGATCGAACAGCACAGCGTCGATCCGTTTGCGCTCGGCGATCAGCGTCGCCATTTCCTTTTCGGCGCGCGAGACGGCGTTTTTGAGCGCCTTCTGCTTTTCGCGCCATTCCGCCGCCGCCTTCTTGTCAGCCTTGCGATCCACCTTGGGCGCGTCGCTGCTGCTATTGCCGTCGGCCTTGCGCAGGACGATGTCGGTATAATCTTCCAGGCTGCCGTCGAACGGCTGGGCGGTGCCGCCATCGACCAGCACCAGCCGGTCGGCGACCAGTTCGATCATGTGCCGGTCATGGCTGACGATTACCACCGCGCCATTATAATCGTTGAGCGCCTGCACCAGCGCCTCGCGACTATCGACGTCCAGATGGTTGGTCGGTTCGTCGAGGATCAGCAGATGCGGTGCATCGCGGGTGATGAGCGCCAGCGCCAGTCGCGCCCGCTCGCCACCCGACATGGAGCCGACCTTCTGGATCGCCCGCTCACCCGAAAAGCCGAACCGCCCCAGCTGCGCCCGCACCGCGCCGGGGGTCGCGCCCTTCATGACGCGGGTCATATGTTCCAGCGGCGTGTCGGTAACGTCCAGTTCCTCCACCTGATATTGGGTGAAATAGCCGACCTGCATCTTGGACGAGCTTTGCATCTGCCCTTCCATCGGCGCGAGCTGCGCCGCGATCAGGCGGGCCAGCGTCGTCTTGCCATTGCCGTTGCGGCCGAGCAGCGCCAGCCGGTCGTCCGGGTCGATGCGCAGATTAACCCGGCGCAGGATCGGCGTTTCGCCATAGCCGACCGCCGCCATGTCCATGGTGATGAGCGGTGGACGCAGTTCGGGCGGGCTGGGGAAACTGAACGCCAGCGTGGGATCTTCGATCGCCGCAGCAATCGGCTGCATCCGCGCCAGTGCCTTGGCGCGCGACTGGGCCTGCTTGGCGGTCGATGCACGGGCGGAGTTGCGCGCGACATAGTCCTGCAATTTCTCGCGCTCGGCCTGTTGCTTGACTCGTGCCGATTCAAGCTGGGCCAAGCGCTCGGCCCGCTGCCGCTCGAACGCATCATAGCCGCCGGGATAGAGGGTCACCTTGCCGCCCTCCAGATGGAGGATGTAATCGACGACATTGTTGAGCAGGTCGCGCTCATGGCTGATGACGACCACGGTGCCGCGATAGGCTTTGAGGAAATTTTCCAGCCACATCGTCGCTTCAAGGTCGAGATGGTTCGAGGGTTCGTCGAGCAGCAACAGATCAGGGTTGGAGAAGAGCAGGGAGGCAAGCGCCACGCGCATCTTCCAGCCGCCCGAATAGCTGTCGAGCGGGCGACCCTGCATCTCCTCGTCAAAGCCAAGGCCCACCAATATGCGCGCGGCGCGGGCGGGCGCGGTATAGGCGTCGATGCTGGTCAGCCGCTCATAGATATGGCCCAGGCGATCGGGATCTTCGGTATGCTCCGCCTCCGCCATCAGCGCGGCGCGTTCCTTGTCCGCCTCCAGCACCGTTTCGAAGGGGGTCGCCGTGCCGCTGGGGGCTTCCTGCGCGATATAGCCCAGCCGCGTGTCGCGTGGCATGTCACAACTGCCATCGTCAGGATCGAGCTGGCCGATCATGACCTTCATCAGCGTGGACTTGCCCGCGCCGTTGCGCCCGATCAGGCCGACCCGGCTGCGCGGGGGAAGCGCCGCGCTGGCGCGGTCGAGGATGATGCGGCCACCAAGGCGCACGGTGATACCGTTAAGATTGAGCATGGGCGCGCTTTAGCAGGAAGCCGCGCGCAGGGAAGGGGGTTGCGCCCCTATCTCAAATCTCCACCTGCGAACCCAGTTCGACGATGCGGTTGGTGGGCAGCTTAAAGAAATCCATCGGGCTTTCCGCATTGCGGATCATCCAGGCGAACAGTTTTTCCCGCCAGATCGCCATACCGGGCCGTTGCGACGCGATCAGCGTCTGGCGGCTGAGGAAATAGCTGCTGTCCGCCACCCGGATCGGCCCGCCACAGTCGCCGACCGCCTTGAGCGAAGCAGGAATATCCACCTCCTCCATGAAACCATGGCGCAGGATCAGGCGATAAAAGCCGTCGCCATGATCCGCCACCTGCACTCGGCCATCGAGCGGCAGGTGCGGCACGCCAAGCGTCCGCACGGTCAGGATGATGTTGCGTTCATGCAGGATACGGTTGTGCTTCACATTGTGGAGCAGAGCCGGCGGCACGCCGTCGGGCGTGGACGACAGGAAGATCGCGGTACCCGGCACCCGCGGCAGCGAACTGCGCGTCGATCGGATGAACAGATCCAGTTCCATCGCCCCGTCACGCAGCCGTTCCCGCATGATCCGTCGCCCGGTGGCCCAGGTCGTCAGGATCACGAAAGCCACTGCCGCCACCAGCAGCGGGAACCAGCCGCCATCAGGGATTTTGGTCGCGTTGGAGGCGAAATAAAGGCCGTCGATAATCAGGAACAGGCCAGTGACCCCGCCCGCCAGCAGCGGATGCCAGCGCCAGACGCTGAACGTCAGCACGCCCATCATAGCGGTGGTGATGACCATCGTGCCGGTCACCGCAATACCATAGGCGGCGGCCAGATTGGTCGAGCTGCCAAAGCCCAGCACCAGCAGGATGACCAGGATCAGCAACACGCGGTTGACCAGCGGCAGGTAGATTTGCCCCGCAGCACTGGCGCTGGTGTGGAGAATGCGCAGGCGCGGCAGGAAACCCAGCTGCACCGCCTGTTGCGTGACCGAAAATGCCCCGGAAATCACCGCCTGACTGGCGATGATCGTCGCCAGCGTAGCGAGGATCACCAGCGGCAGTCGCGCCCAGTCCGGCGCCATCAGGAAGAAGGGGTTGGCTGCCGTCGCCGGATCATCCAGCATCAGCGCCCCCTGCCCCATATAGTTGAGCAGCAGGCACGGGAGCGCTGCATAGAGCCAGGCCAGGCTGATCGCCTTGCGCCCAAAATGGCCCATATCGGCATAGAGCGCTTCGGCCCCGGTTACCGCCAGCACCACCGATCCCAGCGCCAGAAAGGCCAGCTTCGGATCGAGCGCGAAAAAATGCACGGCATAGAGCGGATTGACGATCCCGATAATCTCCGGGTGCCGCCACAAATTGGTGATGCCCAGCACCGCCAGCACTACAAAATAGACGACCATCACTGGTCCGAACAGCGCGCCGACTTTGGCCGTGCCGTGGCGCTGGATCAGGAACAGGCCGATCAGGATCAGGATGGCGATGGGCAGCACCAGCGGCGTCAGGCTGGCCTGTACCACGGTCAGCCCCTCCACCGCCGACAGCACCGAAATGGCCGGGGTGATGATCGCGTCGCCATAGAAGAGCGCGGTCGCCAGCACGCCCAGCATCGCAATTGCCGGGGTCCAGCGCGTTTCGCCCATGCGCCGCCCGATCAGCGCGAGCAGCGCCATGCTGCCCCCCTCACCATGATTATCGGCGCGCATGACGATGAACACATATTTGACCGTGACGACCAGCATCATGGTCCAGAAGATCAGCGACAGGACACCATAAATATGCAGCGGATCGACGGCGAGCGGATGATGGCCGACGAAACTTTCCTTGAGCGCATAGAGCGGCGACGTGCCGATATCGCCGAACACCACGCCCAGCGCCCCCAGCGCCAGCGTGGGCAAGCCAGCCTGCGGTCCGCTATGTTCGGCCGATGCCGCCTCGGCCAATATCCCGTCCGCTTGCGATTGCATCGCCATATGTCCCTGTTCCACCCTTTACCGCCGACATGACATGGAAATGCATTCGATCTCCATGGCAGGAACGCCGCTTTGGCATAGTATCTGCGTATGATTTTGCGCCATAGCATGGCTATACGTACCAATTCCTACGCAATTTCAATGCTGGCTGCCCGTTCCCGCTCTCGTTTTGCTATGCCGTCATCGGTAAATGGGATGCCTCCTGTTCGACATTGCAGAGGCTGGTTTTCATGTCCCATTGGCATCCCCATCCCGCCGCGCGGATCGGCCTGCGCCTGCTTGGCCTTGGCCTGATTGCCAGCCTTGGTCCGCAGGGTCGGCTGCTGCACCAGCTGGTCGATCGATCGGTTGGCGTCACATTGGCGCAGTTGGCGGTCGCCGCCACCGCCTTTCTCAGCGCCAGCCTGGGTATGACGCTGCTGTTGTTGGGACCGGATCTATGGAAGCCGGTCCGCGTCGCCCCGCGCTGGACCCGTCGCGATGCACCGACCCGAACGCCGGGGAAGCGCGCCTGAGCAACGCCGGGACCGCTTCGGTTCGGGCGGGTCGCCAGGCGCTGGCGATGATAAACCGACAGTGAGCTGGACATATGTGAAAGGATAATCATCCCGGACAGCCTTTGGCGCGTGCAGTTCGCCGCATGGCTGTCCGGGATCACAGCGTTGTGTGCATTGGAGAGGGCATGACAACGCTGTCCAGACGCATTAAGCAGATTCCCGCGCCCAGTTCAACCGCCTTTTATCAGGTCATGCGTCGATCACGCCTCAGCCCGCAAACAGGTTGGTCGGCATGCCGCGAACGCCGCAATCAACCTCGAAGAAGCCGCCGTCGTAAGGCGTGGCGTCCAGGCCGATCGCCGCGGAGCTGACGAACATGCGGTCCAGATCGGGTCCGGCGAAGCTGATGTTGGTGAGCTGCCGCGCGGGCAAAGCGATGGCGCGATCGAGCGCACCGTCGGGGGTGAAGCGGCTGATTCGTCCGCCGCCCCAATGAGCAACCCAGATATGCCCGTCCGCATCCACGGTCATGCCGTCGGGATAACCGTCCGCATCGGTGAAACGGATGAAGGGCTGGCGATCGGCGATCCCGTCGGCCGTCCGGGCAAAGCGATACATGACCCGACGCGACGTATCGCTATGGTAGAGCCATTTGCCGCAGGGCGAGAAGGCCGGGCCGTTGGGAACGCGATAACCGCTGTCCATTTGCTGCCAGCGCAAATCAGGGGCGAGCCGATAGAGCGATCCGCTGTCGCGTTCCTCCTCCATATCCATCGTGCCGCACCAGATATGCCCGTCCGCATCGGCCTTGCCATCATTCATGCGGTTATAGGACAGGTCGGGTTCCGGGTCGCCGATGGGCGTGATGGTCAGCGGGTCGAGGCTGATCGCGACAAAACCGCTCTTGAACCCGCCGATAAAGCCGCCGCCTGCCCGCTCGGCCACCCAGCCCAGCGGTTCTGGCATCGCCCAGCGTTCGACCGTGCCGCCGTCAAGCGACAGACGGTTGAGCGCGGGGCTGAGGATATCGACCCAATAGACCGCATTGTCGCGCGCCGACCAGAGCGTCCCTTCGCCCAGCGTGTCAGCCACATCGCGTTCGATCATCCGCCATAATGTCATGGGTCAGCGCTTTACCGAAAGGCGATAGACCATCGCGTGATGATAGGGCTTGCCCGGATCAACCCGTGCCGACACGAAATTGGGCTTGTTGGGCGCGTCGGGGAATTTCTGCGGCTCCAGCGCGATGCCGTCGCCCATGCGGTAGAGATGCCCGCCCTTGCCGACCAGCGTGCCGTCCAGGAAATTGCCCGCGTAAAATTGCACCCCCGGCTCGGTCGTCAGCACCTCCAGCACCCGGCCCGATGCCGGATCTTCCAGCCGCGCGGCCAATTCCGGCGTCTTGGTCACGCCCTTGTCCAGCGCCCAATTATGGTCATAGCCGCGCCCGGCAACGATCTGCGGATCGCGCCCGTCGCGAATGCCGTCAGCGACGCGGCGGGGGGCGCGAAAATCAAACACGCCACCCTCCACCGGCTTCAACTCACCGGTCGGGATCAGCGCGGCATCGACCGGCGTATAGGCCCTGGCAGGAATGGTCAGCAAATGGCCGAGCGCACCATCGGGCGATCCTTCGCCTGCCAGGTTGAAGATCGCGTGGTTGGTCATGTTGACGATGGTGGGCTTGTCGGTTTTCGCGTCGAATGTGATGCCCAGATTGCCTGCTTCGTCCAGCGTGTAGGTGACGCTGCTGTCCAGCTTGCCCGGATAACCCGAATCGCCATCCGGGCTGGTCAGCGTCAGCACCAGCGTCGCGACCGGTCCGCTCTTCATTGACGCGACTTTCCAGACCTGCTTGTCGAACCCCTTGCCGCCGCCGTGCAGCGTGTTGGTCTTGTCGTTGAGCGGCAGTTGATAGGCTTTGCCGTCGAGCGAGAAGGCGCCGCCCGCGATACGATTGGCATAGCGGCCCACAGTCACGCCGAAATAATTGGGATGATCGACATAGTCTTTGATGTCATCATAGCCGAGCAGCACGTCCGCGATCCTGCCATCCTTGTCCGGCGCAGACAGCGACTGGAGCGTCGCACCATAGGTCAGGATCTTCGCCGATACGCCCTGCTTGTTGGTCAGGCTGATCACCTCCACCGCTGATCCGTCCGCCAGCGTGCCGGCTGGGGCGCGGCTGGCTTCGGTGGCGAAGGCGGACACGCTTGTCAGTGCCAACGCGAGTGCGTATGACAGCGTTGTTTTGATCGTAGCGACGTTGCGCATGGAGCTTCCTCTTGTGACCATGACCCATTGACGGGTGGTTTCGGGGAATATACTCAGACAAAATAAGCGGATGCAACCCCTCAAGCGGCTGTGCCGCACTGGAATTTTACGGAGACGGATGAATGGCAGGACCAGTTTCCTCGACCGCCGCGCCAACGGTGACGCATAATCCCGGCACGCGCTACGGCCCGGCGCTTGGCCTGCTGGCCAGCCTGTTTTTCATGTGGGGCTTCATCACGGTCATCAACAATACGCTGCTGCCGCATCTGCGCAGCGTGTTTGACCTGAGCTACACCCAGACGACGCTGATCGAATCGGTATGGTTCATCGCCTATTTCTTTGCCTCCATCCCGTCGGCCAAGCTGATCGAGCGGGTCGGCTACCAGAAGTCGATGGTGATCGGGCTGCTGATCATGGCGGCGGGCGCAGCGGGCATGACGCTGGCGGCATCCATCCCCTCCTATGGCGTGACATTGGTCATGCTGTTCGTCATCGCCAGTGGCATCACCCTGTTGCAGGTCGCAGCCAATCCCTATGTCGCGGTGGTCGGCAAGCCCGAAACCGCCTCTTCGCGCCTCAATCTGGTGCAGGCGATGAATTCGGCGGGCACGATGCTGGCGCCTTTGTTCGGCGCCTATCTGATCCTGGGCCGGTCGAAGGGCGGCACGGCGCAGGGCGATGTCGTCCTCACGCAAGCCGAACGTCTGGCCGACGCGCAGTCGGTGATCCTGCCCTATATCATCGTTGCCGTCATTTTGGTGGTGCTGGCTGTCATCATCGCCCGCTTCCCCCTGCCCGCCATGGGCAACGCGACGTCGCGCCACAGCAAGGAGGAGCGCAAGAAGCACTCGCTCTGGGCGCATCGCAATCTGGTGTTCGGCATCCCGGCGATCTTCATCTATCTGATCGCGGAAATCGGCGTCGCCAACCTGTTCGTCAATTTCGTCAGCCAGCCCGACATCGCCAATCTGACGCATGAGCAGGCGGGCAATTATCTCAGCCTCCTGTGGGGCGGGATGATGGTTGGCCGTTTTGCTGGCTCTGCGATCATGCAGAAATTCGATGCTGGCCATGTGCTGGCCGCCTTCTCGATCGGTGCGTTCATCGTCATGCTGGTGACGGTGTTCACCACCGGGCCGATGGCGATGTGGGCGCTGATCCTGGTCGGCCTGTTCCACTCGATCATGTTCCCCACCATCTTCACGCTGGGAATCAAGGGGCTAGGCCCGCTGACCGAGGAAGGATCCGGCCTGCTGATCATGGCGATCGCCGGTGGCGCGCTGGTGGTGGTGCAGGGCAAGCTGGCGGATGAATATGGCCTGCAATGGTCGTTCCTGCTGACCGCAGCGTGCGAACTCTACATCCTGTTCTACGCGCTATGGGGATCGAAAGTGACCCATGCGCTGCCCGACCAGCCGGTCGCGGAATAAGCGGAATAAAGCCGAGGGTCGCACTTCGGAAAAAAGGCCGGAGCGGGGTAACCTGCTCCGGCCTTTTTCATTTCTCCCCTTGCAGGGAAGGATCATCCCCCCATTGCGCTGGCCGTGTCCTCCAGCGCCAGATCGACCAGCACGCCCATCGCCTCTGCCGCAGCCGCTGCATCCCCCGCGACGATCGCGTCGAACACGCGGACATGGTCGGGGATCGGGTTGCGCGGCAGGGCGCGGGCGCGCTGCTTATATTGGGTGGTCCAGTTGACCGCCGCGCCGATGCTGGCGGACAGGACCTGGAGCGCGTCGTTGCGGGTCGCGTCGAGAATCGCATTGTGGAAATCGCGGTCCGCCGCCCGGCCCAGATCGGTCGCCAGCGTATGGCGGCGCATCGCGGCCAGCGCGTCCTTCATGATCTTGATGTCATTCCTGTCGCGGCGCTGCGCCGCCAGCCGGGCAGCGGCCGGTTCGACGATCGCGCGCAGTTCGAACAGGTCGCGCACGAACTGGATGTCGGGTTCCCCGGCAAACGCCCAAGCCAGCACTTCGGGGTCGAGCAGGTTCCAGCGATTGCGCGGCAGCACCCGTGTTCCGGCTTTGGGGCGGCTTTCCACCAGCCCCTTGGCGGTCAGCACCTGAATCGCCTCCCGATAGGCGCTACGCGACACGTCCAGTTCCTCGGCAAAGGCGACTTCGCCCGACAGGACATCGCCCGGCGCATATTGGCCAGACAAGATCGCCGTACCCAGCTTGTGCGCGATCGCCCCGTGCAATCGCCTGCCCGGCCCGCGCGCTACCTTGGCCGAACCGCCATTTTCCGGGGCTTGCGCATCTGCTGACGGCCTATCCTGTCCCATTCCGGCTCCTCCCACCTTACGCCTATCAGGCACGGATCGGTGTAGAATAGAAGCATTGCCATTACCATCATCCTGTAATATGTCGGAGTAATTAACGGAGTGATCGTGCGAGCGTCGCTGTTTTCAGCGGCCGCCCCAGCGCATGATCGCTCGTCATTCAGGATCAGCCAGCGCCGCGAATGGCGTGCGGGAGGAGAGTTTTTTCATGACATTGCGCCTGTTGCAGCACCGTACCCCCAGCGGCGTCCGCTCCGTTATCGCGGCGCAGGGCGATGCGGCCCATATCGTGCCGGGCTATGCCAGCATCCGCGCACTGGCGATCGACGCCATCGCCCGTGGCATCAGCCTGAGCGCTGCGGTCGAAGCGGCCGGCACGGGCGATGCGATCGACATTGCAGCCGCCTTCGCCGCGGGCGAATTGCTGGCGCCGATCGACCATGACGATGACGCGCATGTCCAGCTGACCGGCACGGGCCTGACCCATCTTGGCTCCGCCGAAGGGCGCGACAAGATGCACCGGGAGGCAGCGGCGGTCGAAAAGCAGACCGATTCGATGCGCATGTTTCTGGAAGGGCTGGAGGGCGGCAAGCCTGCGCCGGGCGCGGTCGGCCAGCAGCCCGAATGGTTTTACAAGGGCGACGGGTCGCAACTGGTCGGACCGGGCGAACCGCTGACCATGCCCGCCTTTGCCAAGGATGGCGGCGAGGAACCGGAGATCGCGGGCATCTACATCATCGGCGATGATGGCCAGCCCTATCGGCTTGGCCTGGCGCTCGCCAACGAGTTTAGCGACCATGTGACCGAGCGGCACAATTATCTGTGGCTCGCCCATTCCAAGCTGCGGCAGGCCGCGCTTGGCCCGGAATTGCTGGTCGGCACCCCGCCGGAGCATATCGAGGGAGCGAGCCGCATCCTGCGCGATGGCGCGACGATCTGGGAAAAGCCGTTCCTGTCGGGCGAAGGCAATATGTCGCACAGCTTCGCCAATCTGGAACATCATCATTTCAAATATGATCTGTTCCGCCGCCCCGGCGACGTGCATGTCCATTTCTTCGGTACGGCGACGCTCTCGTTCAGCGACGGCATCGCGACGCAGGAAGGCGATGTGTTCGAAATCTCCGCCGCGCCCTTCACCCTGCCGGTGCGCAATCCGTTGCAGCGGGCAGAACCAATCGAAGTGGTCGTTCAGGCGCTCTGATCCCCATGGACCCGATCCGTATCGCGATCGTGGGCATCGGCAAGATTGCGCGCGACCAGCATGTCCCGGCGATCCGGGGCAATAACGCCTTCAGCCTGGCCGCCACCGTCAGCCCGCATGATGCCGGGCTGGACGGGGTGCCGCATCTGGCCAGTCTGGACGCGCTGTTGCGGGATGGCCCGGCGGTCGATGCGATCGCGCTTTGCACCCCGCCGCAGGTCCGCTACGATCTGGCGGCGCAGGCGCTGGGGCGTGGCGTCCACCTGTTTCTGGAAAAACCGCCAGGCGCGACGCTGGCCGAAGTGGGCGCGTTGCAGGCGCAGGCGGACAAGGTCGGCGTTTCCCTGTTCGCTGCCTGGCACAGCCGCTTTGCCGCGGGCGTTGCCCCGGCGCGCGCCTGGCTGGCCGAGCGCAGAATCGAAAGCGTGTCGATCGTCTGGCGGGAAGATGTGCGCGTATGGCATCCGGGGCAGGCGTGGATCTGGCAACCCGGCGGGCTTGGCGTGTTCGATCCGGGCATCAATGCACTCTCGATCGTCACCCATATCCTGCCGCGCCCCTTCTTCCTGAAGGACGCGACGCTGACCCTGCCGGACAATCGCGCCGCGCCGATCGCGGCCGACCTTCATTTTCGCGATACCGGCGGCGCGCCGATCCACATGGATCTAGACTGGCGGCAGACCGGCCCGCAAAGCTGGGACATTGTCGTCGAAACCGACGCGGGGACGCTCAAATTGTCGCAGGGGGGCGCGGTGCTGCACCTGCCCAGCGGCACCGAACATGGCGAGGATGTCGAATATCCCGGCCTCTACAGCCGCTTCGCCGCGCTGATCCGGGGCGGACGATCGGACGTCGATACCGATCCGCTGCGGCTGGTCGCCGACGCCTTTCTGCGCGGACGGCGCGAGACGACTGACGCATTTCACGATTAAAATCACAGGAGAGGATGACATGATCAAAGCCCTGCGCCGCACAACGGCCACGCTGCTGCTCTGCGCCACCGCATTGACCAGCAGCGCCCACGCCGACACCGATGGCAAGCCCACGACCGCAACGATCAATGCCGCCACCCCCGGCCCCGTCTATGACAAGCGCATCTTCACCCAGTTCGCCGAGCATCTGGGCAATGGTATTTATGGTGGCCTCTGGGTCGGCAATGACAAGTCCATCCCCAACACCAACGGCTTTCGCAACGATGTGATTTCGGCGCTGCGCAACCTGTCCGTGCCGGTCGTGCGCTGGCCGGGCGGCTGCTTTGCCGATGAATATCATTGGCGTGAGGGCATTGGCGGCAAATCCAAGCGCCCGGTCAAGATCAACACCCATTGGGGCGGCGTGACCGAACCGAACACAGTCGGGACGCACGAGTTTTTCGAGCTGGTCCGCCAGATCGGTGCGGAGGCCTATGTCGCGGGCAATGTCGGCAATGGCACCCCGCAGGAAATGGCCGAGTGGGTCGAATATATGACCTCGCCCGCAGGCACCCTGGCCGACGAACGCGCCAAGAATGGCCATAAGGAGCCGTGGGCCGTCCCTTATTTCGGCGTGGGTAACGAACTGTGGGGCTGCGGTGGCAATATGCGCGCCGAATATGCCGCCGACCTCACCCGCCGCTACGCCACCTTCATCAAGGCGCCGCGCGGTACGAAGATCATGAAGATCGCTGCGGGCGCCAATGTCGATGATTATAACTGGACCGAGACGATGATGAAGGTGGCGAGCGGTCAGCTCGACGCGCTCTCGCTCCATTATTACACCATCCCCGGCTCCTGGCCGCCACGCGCCTCCTCGACAGTGTTCGATGAGGCAGGCTGGGCCAACGCCCTGGCCGAAGCGCTGCGCATGGACGAGCTGATCACCAAGCATAGCGCGATCATGGACAAATATGATCCGGCCAAGAAAGTCTGGCTGGCGGTGGATGAATGGGGCACCTGGTATGCCGACGATCCGGGTACGCATCCCGGCTTCCTGCGCCAGCAGAACACGCTGCGCGACGCGCTGGTCGCGTCGGTCCATCTCGACATTTTCGCGCGTCATGCCGACCGGGTGAAGATGACTGCGATTGCCCAGATGGTGAATGTGTTGCAGGCGATGATCCTGACCGACGGCAAGAAGATGGCGCTGACGCCGACCTATCATGTGTTCGAAATGTACAAGCCGTGGCAGGACGCGACCGTGCTGCCGATCAGCATCGACACGCCCTGGTATAACAAGGATAAATGGTCGATGCCTGCGGTCAGCGGATCGGCGGTCCGGGGCAAGGATGGCAAGGTCCATATCGGCCTGTCCAACCTGGACCCCAATCAACCCAACTCTGTGACGGTCAAGCTGGATGGCCTGAACGCTGCAAGCGTCACGGGCCGCATCCTGACCGCATCGGCGATCAACGCCCACAACACGTTCGACGCGCCCGACACCGTCAAACCGGTCGCCTTCACCGGCGCGCAGATCAGTGGCGGCACACTCAGCGTGACCTTGCCGCCCAAGTCGGTCGTGGTGCTGGAGTTGCAATAAGGGCTGGAGTGAAATCTGCTCCCGCGCAGGCGGGAGCCCAGTCCCGCCGTTTCAACTGGGCTCCCGCCTGCGCGGGAGCACATCGCTTTAATTGGAGAGGTGCGCATGAGGCGACCGACGTTCATGGCTTGGCTGGGCCTCGCCCTTCTCGCCGCCCCCGCCTGCGCGCAGACGCCGTCCCAGCCGCCGCGCGATACGCTGAACCGTCGCCTGACCGGCGAACTGACGCCCACCCATGATCCGGTCATCATCCGACAGGGCGACACCTATCATGTGTTCAGCACCGGCCATGGCAAGCGGCTGATCGAAACCCGCACCTCGCCCGACCTCATTCACTGGACCGCCGGTGCGCCGATTTTCACCGCGCTCCCTGACTGGGCCAAGCAGGCGATCCCCGGCAGTGATGGCATGTGGGCGCCCGACATCAGTTTCGTGAACGGCCGCTATCGCCTCTATTATTCGGTCTCGACCTTCGGATCGAACCGCTCGGCGATTGGTCTTGCCACCAGCCCGACGCTCGACCCCAAAGCCCCCGATTATCAGTGGCGGGACGAGGGGCTGGTCGTCATGTCGGACAAGAGCGACGACTATAACGCGATCGACCCCAATTTCATCATCGACCGCGAAGGCCGCCACTGGCTCTCGCTCGGCAGCTTCTGGACGGGCCTTAAACTGTTCGAACTGGACCCCAGGAGCGGCAAGCCCAAGGACCCCAAAGCCAAGCCCGTCGCCATCGCCCGCCGCCTAGCGCCCGCAGGCGGTCCCGCCCCGGTCGAAGCGCCCTTCATTATCGACCATGGCGGCTATTATTGGCTGATGGCCTCCTATGATTATTGCTGCAAGGGCGCGGCCAGCACCTATTATACCGTGATCGGCCGGTCGAAGGCGATCACCGGCCCCTATCTGGGCAAGGATGGCAGCCCGATGCTGGAGGGAGGCGGAAGCATCTTCCTGCGCGCCGACCTTCAGGAGCAGCAGCGCTTCCGTGGCCCCGGCCATGCGGGCTGGCTGCATGACAAGGACGGCAAGGATTATGTCGTCTATCACGCCTATGACAAGCAAGCGAACGGCTCACCCACCCTGCGGATCGCGCCGGTCCACTGGGGCGCGGATGGCTGGCCGCACGCCGATTATTGATGCACCGACCGGAGAGAATGACATGAATTTCACCCTGTCCCGCCGTGGCTTCATTGCCAGCAGCGCCGCCCTGTCCGCCGTGCCGATGATGGCGCGCGCCAAGGTCGCCGACGCGCCCGTCGCCGGCCCGCAAAACCCGCTCGTCAAACAGCGCGCCGATGCGCAGGTTTTCCGTCATGACGACGGCTATTACTATCTGACCGGCTCCGTCCCCGAATATGACCGGCTGGTGCTGCGCCGGTCCAGGACGATCGCGGGGCTGACGACCGCCACCGAAGCGGTGCTGTGGCGGCATGAAAAGACCGGCCCGCTGTCCGGCTTCATCTGGGCGCCCGAACTGCACCATATCAACGGCCAGTGGATCATGTATTTTGCCGCCGGTCCCAGCGGCGGGGGCGAGGATGTGTTCCGCATCCGCACCTATGCGGTCGTCTGCGACGGGCCGGACCCGATGACCGGCAAGTGGAACCTGCTCGGCCAGTTCCAGGCACCCTGGGACAGTTTCAACCTGGATTCGACCAGCTTCGTCCATAAGGGGCAGCGCTATTTCGCCTGGGCGCAGCGCGAACCGGGGATCGAGACGAACAGCAACCTGTACATAGCCAAGCTCGAATCACCGTTGAAGCTGGCGGGCAAGGCGACTCGCCTGACCGTGCCGACGCTCGACTGGGAAATTCGCGGCTATAAGGTCGCCGAAGCGCCCGCCATCCTGCACCGCAATGGCCGCCTGTTCATGACCTATTCGGCCAGCGCCACCGACGCGCGCTATTGCCTGGGGATGCTGACCGCGGACGAGAATGCCGACCTGCTCGACGCCAAGAGCTGGAAAAAATCGCCCCAGCCGGTGTTCGTAACCAATGCGGAGACCAGCGTCTATGGTCCCGGCCACAACAGCTTCACCGTGGATGAGCAGGGCCGCGACATACTCGTCTATCATGGCCGCGATTATGAGGCGATCCAGGGCGATCCTTTGTTCAACCCGGACCGCCATACCCGTGTGCAGCGGCTCTATTATACCGCCGATGGCACGCCCGATTTCGGCGTGCCGGTGGGCAATGGTCCGCTGCCCGAACGCTTTGCGTCGGCTGCTGATGCCAAGCTGTTGCTGGCGCATGACGGCACCCGCCTGATCGCGGGCAACCCCGCTTTGGCCCAGACACAGTTCCGCCAGACACCGGGCCGCGCGGGCCAGCAAAGCGTCATGCTCTCCCCCATCCTGATGCCTGGCCATTATCTGGTCGCGGGCAAGGACGGGTCGGTCACGCTGGAACCCGACAGCAAAAGCGCCGATTTCGCGCTGCGCAGCCAGTTTGTCCGTCTGACCGACGCGCGGCTTGGCACTGTCCGCTTCGCTGCCATCGCCGCACCGGGCAAGGCGATCGGCGTCGCCAATGGCCAGATTCGTCTGGTCCGCAGCCGTGACGCCGCGGCACGCTGGCGCGCCGACTGATACCGGTTCACCTGCTCTGACAAATAGATAGCTACAACGGCCGGTCATCGATTGATGACCGGCCCTTCACCTGTACAGCCTTCGCACGAGAACCGCCCGGAACGTCGCGCCCGCTAGCCTGCGGCAATAATGTCACGGCCTCATCGCCTTTGTAGGCCGCATCCACAAAATTTCGCTTGCACTCCATTTGTCGGAGCAATAATTAGTCTGAGTAATTGAGGTATGGCGAATGGGCCAGCCGCAGGGGAGGATTTGAAATGGCACGTCGGCCGATCGCACTATGTTCCGCATCCATGTTCGCGCTGATGCTGGGCGCCACCGCACAGGCGCAGACCAGCCCCGCACCCCAGATCGCCGCAGAGGATGACGCCGCCGACATCGTCGTCACCGGCGTGCGCGCATCGATCGTCGGGGCGCTCAACGTTCGCAAAAATTCTATCCAGATCGTCGATTCGATCGTGTCGGAAGATGTCGGCAAACTGCCCGACAATAATGTCGTCGAAGCGCTCCAGCGCGTCACCGGCATCCAGGTCACCGACCGCGCCGGTGGCGAAACCGCCGGCATCACGATTCGTGGCCTGACCGATCCGCTGACCACGCTCAACGGCCGCAACATCTTCACCGCCGCCGGCACATCCTTCGCGCTGCAGGACATTTCGGCGAACCTGGTCAGCCGGATCGACGTCTATAAGACCCGCTCGGCCGATCAGCTGGAAACCGGTCTTGCCGGCCAGATCGACGTCCAGACCCGTCGCCCGCTCGACTTTGACGGCTTTACCATTTCGGGCCTGGCGCGCGGCGTCTATTCGGAACTGGCGGACAAATATAATCCCAATGTCGCCCTGCTCGTCAGCGACCGCTGGGAAACCGGCATCGGCGACATCGGCTTGCTGGTGAACGCCAGCTATACCAAGGCGCAGTTTCGCAACCAGAATCTCCAGGCGGGCGCCATGGTGCCCTTCGCCACCGAAACCCCGCCTGCAGGTTCGGGCCTGACCCCGTTGCAGCGCATCTTCCCCGGCGCCACCAACGAAAACTGGACGCCCGGTCTGGACGCCGGTCTGCCGACCGCGCCGGGATCGACCCTGAACATCAATGGCGTTGCCACGCCCTATTATCTGTCGCGTGACGCCGTCATCGCGTCCGACGTATACGGCAAGCGCGAACGGCCTTCCATCAACGCCGCCCTCCAGTGGGCGCCCAATGACAGCTCGGTCTATACTGCCGAAATTTTCTATACCGGCTTCCGGGGTGAAACCTTCAACAGCCTGCATTTCAGCTTTGCCGACTGGTGGGGCAATCTGCCCACGGACGTCGCCAACAGCTTCGAACTCTATGACGGCACGAATATCATCAAGTCGCGCCGGATGGGCGCAGTCGCGGGTTTCAACAGCGGCGACATGGCGACCAATCGCACCGACAGCTATGTCTATGCGCTAAACGCCAAATGGGATGTCGGCAGCAACGGCAAGATCGTCGCCGACATCGCCTATCAGGACAGCAAGAACGAAACCTCCTTCTTCGCCATCCGCACCGATCGCGGGCCGCTCGACCTCGATATCGACTTCAATGCAGGCGGCGGTCTGCCTGCCTATAGCTTCGGCAATCAGGAAGTTCTGACCGATGCCAGCAAATGGACAGTCGGCAACCTGTTCGACAGCGGCACGAAGAATGAAGGCAGCGCGCTGACCATGATGCTGGACGGCGAATATAAGTGGGACGAAGGTTTCCTGCGTCGCATCAAAGCGGGCTGGCGCTATGACAACCGCAAGGCCGACAGCTATGTCCGCGACCAAGGGGCCGGTGGCCTTGGCATCACGCTCGATGCCCTTGGCGAAGGTACGCCCTTCACTAACAGCGGCTTCTTCGACGGTCGCGCCAACATTCCGACCAGCTGGGTGCTGGCCGATCCGCGCAGCATGAACAAGGATGCCGTGCGTCAGCTGTACCGCGCCGTCGCGCCCGGCCTGCTGCTGTCGGACCAACTGAGCTTCGGCCGCGTGTTCAGCATCAATGAAAGCAATCTGGCCGCCTATATCCTGGCCGATGGCGAGCTGGAAATCTTCGGTCGTCCGCTTCAGCTTCAGGGCGGCGTGCGCTTCGTCGCGATCGATACCGAATATGACTATTTCGATCGCGGTAATGGTTTCGCGCAGACCACCGTATCGACGGGTTCGGAGAAATTCCTGCCGTCTTTCACTGCGCGCTACAACATCACCGACAATCTGCGCATCCGTTTCAACTATGGCGAAACGCTGCGCCGTCCGGCATTTGGCGATCTCAATCCCAATCTGGCGCTCGGCGGCGATCTGTCGCGTGTCGGCTTTGGCACGGGTTCGTCGGGCAACCCCAATTTGCGGGCGACCCATTCGAAGAATATGGACCTGGCGATCGAATGGTATTTCGAACGCAACAGCGCCATTTATGCGACCGCGTTCCAGCGCAAGATCAACGGCCTGGTCGTGCCGCTGACCGTGCGGGAGTTCATTCCGAACAATTATCTGCCGCGCAACGAAACCTACACCGAATTTTTCAACATCACCCGTCCGGCCAATGCGTCGAATGGCACGCTCAAGGGGCTGGAACTGGGTCTGACCTACTTCCCCTCCTACCTGCCCACCTTCATGGATGGCCTGGGCTTCACCGGCAGCGCCACGATCCTGGATTCGGAGCAGACGATTCCCGTGGTCAACAATGCGGGTGAAATCACCGGCACCGCCAAGTCGGCCTTCTTCGGCGTGTCGAAACTGTCCTACAATGCCACGCTCGCCTATGACAAAGGTCCGGTCGGCGCGCGCCTGTCCTATATCTGGCGCAAGGGTTTCCTGAACAACAACGAAGCCCGCGCCTTTGCCAACCCGATCGGCATGTGGCGCGCGCCGGAAAAGAGCCTGGACTTCCAGCTCACGCTGAACGTGAACGAGGATATTGGCATCACCTTCGACGCTGTAAACATCACCAAGGCGAAGCAGCAAAATTATTACAAGTTCGGCGATGTCGGCAATCCTACAGAGTTCAACTCCAGCACGTTGCTGATTGACCGCACCTTCGCCCTGGGTGTCCGTTTCAAGTTCGATTAAGCGCCCCGTGGGACGCGGCGTTTCCTCGCCGCTTTCCATGTCTGGCGGTCGTTCCGGGGCTTTCTCCAACCCCGGAACGACCGCCATATTTATTTTGCGGAGGATGCGATGCGCGCGATGACGATGCTGTTGCTGGCCGGGGCTGCGGTGATCGGCATCGGGGCCGCACCCTCCCCGCCGGTGATGGACACAGCCGCCATCGCCACCCGGCACTTTGGCAATGACGCGCCCTGGTATCGCGATCGCATCCCCTATTTCGAGTCCGCCGACCCGAAGCTCGACGCGGTCTATTATTATCGCTGGCAACTTTATCGCGCGCATCAGCGTGATCTGGGCGCGGACGGCTATATCTCGACCGAGTTTCTCGACGATGTCGACTGGCAGCGCCATCCCTATGCCAGCCTGAACGACGCCACCGGCTTTCATCTGGGCGAGGGGCGCTGGCTCAATGACCGTCGCTTTGCCGATGATTATATCAACTTCATGTACGCCAGCGGCGGCAATGACCGGCATTTTACCGATCATATGGCCGACGCGGTCTGGGGCCGCTATCTGGTCGATGGCGACCGAGCCGGGGCGGTGCGGCACCTGTCCGTCATGAACCATATCTACCGGCTGTGGGACGACAAGTTCGACTTCGACAAGGGGCTGTATTTCGTCGAACCGCTGCTGGACGCGACCGAATATACGGTTTCCTCAATCGATGCGTCGGGCGGCAAGGATGGATTCCGGGGCGGCGACGCCTTCCGCCCCTCGATCAACAGCTATATGGTCGCCAATGCCCGCGCGATCGCAAAGATGGCGACGCTGACCGGCGACACTGCCATGGCCGCCGCCTACACCGCCCGCGCCGACGCCCTGCAACAGCGGATGCTGGCCGACCTGTGGAGCGACGGGCTCAGCCTTTTCATCGACCGGCACCAGTCGCGCAAGAATGAATTTGTCAGCTACTGGCAGCCGATCCGCAACCGCGAGCTGGTCGGCTATCTGCCCTGGATGTTCGACGTTGTGCCTGACGAGGCGAAATATGCCGCCGCCTGGGCGCATCTGATCGACCCGGCGTCGCTGGCGGGCAAGGCCGGGATGCGCACGGTCGAGGCCGGTTACGAATATTATATGCGGCAATATCGCTATCTGGGCAAAGACCCCGAATGTCAGTGGAACGGCCCCATCTGGCCCTATCAGACGACGCAGGTTCTGCACGCCATGGCCAATCTCCTCGACCATCGCACCCACACAGGTCCGGTCACGCGCAGCACCTATATGCGGCTGCTGCGCCAATATGCCGCGCTTCATTATCAGGGGGACAAGCTCGATCTGGAGGAGGATTATCACCCCGAAACCGGCCAGCCGATCGTCGGGCTGGACCGCAGCCACCATTATTTCCATTCCGGCTTCAACGACCTGATCCTGACCGGGCTGGTCGGCATCCGCCCGCGCGCCGACGATGTGCTGGAGGTCAATCCGCTGCTGCCCGACGCATCGGACCCACAGGCGCTTGACTGGTTCCGGGTGCAGGGCGTCCCCTATCATGGCCATAGGATCGCAGTGACATGGGACGCCGATGGTAGCCATTATCGGCGCGGCAAGGGGCTGGCGATCGAAGTGGATGGTCGGCAAGTCGTCCGGCGCGACACGTTGGGCCGTATCGAAATTCCCCTGCCCCGTGCCGCCGTCCCCGCCATCGTTCGCCCGATCAACCGCGCAGTGCAACTCGTCCGCAGTCAGTTTCCGATGGGGTCGGCGTCCAGCAACAGCGACGCCGAAAATGTCCATGATGCGATTGACGGGCGGACATGGTTCTTCCCCGAACTGGCCAATGGCTGGTCGTCCGCCCCTGCCCCGGCGCAGCAATATTATGCCATCGACCTTGGCCAGCCCACCGACCTCAGCCACGCCGAACTGGCCTTCTTCGCCGATGGCCAGCGTTTCGCGGTGCCGCGCGCCTTCCGGCTTCAGGCGTGGATGGACGATCGCTGGCAGGACATCGCCACGCCCAAGGGCAGCCCGATCGCCAATGGCGTCACCCCGCTGCGCTGGCCCGCAATCCGCACGAGCAAGGTCCGCCTGCTCCTGACCCAAGCGCCCGGCAAGGCGACCCGGCTGGTCGAATTCAAACTATTTGCCAACTGACGCCTATTCCGCGTCGGGCTGGTTTTCCGGCGCGGCGCGGGCGAAGGCGGGGAGCGCGCGGCAGGCCGCTTCGATCGCAGGGATGCGGCCATAGTCGAAGCGCGCGCCGAAGCGGCGGGCGTTGACCAGTTGCGGCACGAGGCAGATGTCGGCCAGCGTCACCTGATCGCCGAAGCAATAGGGACCGCTCCGCCCTGCGATCAGCGCCGCGCAAGCGGCCAGCCCATCCTCGATCGTCTCGCGCGCCCAGCCCGTCACCTGCGCCTCGTCCAGCCCCAGCGCACGCAATCGCTGCAATATCTTCAGATTCTGCACCGGATGAATGTCGCACGCGATGGCGAGGGCAAAGGCGCGCACCTGCGCCCGTGTGACCGGATCGGCGGGCAACAGTGGCGGTTCGGGATAGGCTTCATTGAGATAGTCGCAAATGGCAATGCTCTGGGTCAGCACCGCGCCATCCACCTCCAGCGCGGGGACCAGCCCCTGCGGATTGAGCGCCAGATAGTCCGGCGCGCGCTGTTCCTTTCGCAGCAAATGGTGGAAGGCGTCGGCATAAGCGAGGCCTTTGAGGTTCAGTGCAATCCGCACGCGGTAGGAAGCGGTGGAGCGATAATAGCCGTGCAGGATCATGCTGTCCTCCTATCCCCGCGCCGGTAATATCTGCGCCCGGCACTCGCCAAAGCCTATGGACACGAAGCCATCCGCCCGCGCGACCGCGCGCAACATGACTTCATCGCCATCAGCCAGAAAGGCGCGCGTCTCGCCGGTCGGCAGGGTCAGCGGTTCCTTGCCCCCCGCCGACAGTTCCATCAGGCTACCGAAGCCCTCCCGCAGCGGCGCGGAAATGGTGCCGGTGCCGAGCAGATCGCCCGGCTTCAGATTGCATCCATTGGAGGCATGGTGGGTCACGATCTGCTGCACCGTCCAATACATGTTGCTGGCCGGACCATGGCTGAGCCGCATCGGCGCCATGCCCTCCGCGCGCATCGTCGCGCTGGTCAGATAGACCGCCAGCGTCAGCCCCAGCGCGCCATGCGCCTGATCGTCGGCATCGGCGAGATAGGGCAAGGGTTCAGGATCGCCATCGGGTCGCGCAGGCTGGGCGATGCGGAACGGGGCCATGGCTTCGGCGGTGACGACCCAGGGCGAGATGGTAGAATGGAAATTCTTGGCCAGGAACGGCCCAAGCGGCTGATATTCCCATGCCTGAAAATCGCGCGCCGACCAGTCGTTGAGCAGGCAGAAGCCCGCAATATGGTCAGCCGCGTCGTGAATCGCTATCGGGCTGCCCAGATCATTGCCCGGACCGACCCACACACCCAACTCCAGCTCATAATCGAGCCGCGCGGTGGGACCATAGACGGGCGCGTCGGCATCGGGTGCCTTGCGCTGGCCGCAGGGTCGCACCAGCGCTTCACCCGACGGGCGGATCGAGGAGGCGCGGCCATGATAGCCGATCGGCACATATTTATAGTTGGGCAGCAGCGGATTGTCCGGGCGGAACTGGCGGCCGATATTGTTGGCGTGATGGATGCCGACATAGAAGTCGCTATAATCGCCGATCTGCGCGGGCAGATGCAGCGTGCAATCGCGCGCGACATGGAGATGTGGGGTGGCCGTCGCCCGCATCGCCGGGTCGGACAGCAAGGCGCTGATCGCCCGGCGCAGGCTGCGGCGCGTGTCGCCCGGCAGCGCCATCAGTGGGTTGAGCGTCGGATGAAGCAGCGTGTCGCCCCCCTCTCCGATCAATCCTTCTCCAGCGCAGGCCGCGAGATCGAGGATCATGTCGCCGATCGCGACCCCGATCCGCGGCTCAGCGCCGTTTGGCGAAAAGACGCCATAGGGCAGGTTCTGGATCGGAAAATCGCCATGGCCCTGCGCGCTGGCGACCCAGCTAGTGTGCGCCGGATCATGCGTCTCATCAGTGGTCCACCAGCGCATCATGGCAGGCGCGCCTTGGGGAAGCCCTGCCAGCAGGCGTCATAATCAGCCTGCAACAAGGCTGTTTCCATTGCCCAGCGGGTCGGGCGGAACGGCATACGGCTCTCGATCATGAACGCCATCGTTTCTTCTATCCTGTGGGGCGACAGGGCAGCTTCCACCGCCTTGCGCCAGCTATCGACGTCCGGGCCATGGCCCGACATGCTGTTGTGCAGACTGCCGCCGCCCGGTGCGAAACCGTCCGCCTTGGCATCATATTGGCCGTGGATCAGGCCCATATATTCGCTCATCACATTGCGGTGGAACCAGGGCGGGCGGAACGTATCCTCCGCCACCATCCAGCGCGGCGGGAAGATCACGAAATCGACATTGGCGGTGCCCGGCGTGTCGCTGGGGCTGGTCAGCACGGTGAAGATGGACGGATCGGGATGGTCATAACTGACCGTGCCGATCGTGTTGAAGCGGGTCAGGTCATAGCGGCAGGGCGTCAGATTGCCGTGCCAGGCGACGACATCAAACGGGCTGTGATCCTGTTCGATTGACCAGAGCGTGCCGCCATATTTCTGCACGATCTGGGTGGAGCGATCGACATCTTCATAGGCGGCAACCGGTGCCTCGAAATCGCGGGCGTTGGCCAGGCCATTGGAGCCGATCGGTCCCAATTCAGGCAGCCTGAACAGCGCGCCATGATTTTCGCAGACATAGCCGCGTGCTGCGCCGTCGGGCAGCTCCACCCGAAAGCGCACGCCACGCGGGATCAGCGCAACCTGCAAGGGTGCGACGTCCAGCACACCCATTTCGGTAACGATGCGCAGGCGCCCCTGTTGCGGCAGGATCAGCATTTCGCCATCGGCGCTGAAAAAGGCACGATCGACCATCGACGCGCTGGCGGCATAAAGATGCACAGCACAGCCCGTCCCTGCGACGATATCGCCATTGGACGCGACGGTGATCAGGCCATCGACGAAATCCACCCCTGCCCCGGCGGCTGGCAGCGGATTCCAGCGTAGCCGGTTGGGCGTATCGACCTGCCCCGATGCGATCAGCGTTTCGCGCGCATAGGGCCGGAAGGGCGGATGCCCGGCACTTGGCCGCATCCGGTAGAGCCAGCTGCGCCGATTGTCGTGACGCGGCGCGGTGAAGGCGGTGCCGGACAATTGCTCGGCATAGAGGCCGAACGGCACGCGCTGCGGCGAATTGCGCCCGACCGGCAACGCCCCGGCCACCGCCTCGCTTGCATGATGATTGCCCCAGCCGGGGAGATAATGCATGTCGATCCTCTCCTCGCGTCTCTTATGTCAGGCGTCGACGCTCACCACCCCGCGCCGTATCTGGTCCAGTTCGATACTCTCGAACAGGGCCTGGAAATTGCCGTTGCCAAAGCCTTCATTGCCCTTGCGCTGGATGATCTCGAAAAAGATCGGCCCGAACATCGGCTCGGTAAAAATTTGCAGCAACAGCCCTTCGCTTTCCACATCGCCGTCGATCAGGATGCGGTTCGCGCGCAGCCGTTCCAGATCCTCGCCATGGCCCGGCACGCGCTTGTCGACCAGTTCATAATAGGTCTCAATCGTGTCCTGCAACCGCACGCCGCGCGCGCGCAGCTTTTCGACCGTCGCGTAAATATCGTCAGTGGTCAGCGCCAGATGCTGGATGCCTTCGCCATGATAGTCGCGGATGAACTCCTCGATCTGGCTGTTGTCATCCTTGCTTTCGTTGAGCGGGATGCGGATCGCCTTGTCCGGGGCGATCATCGCCTGGCTGGTCAGGCCCGTCGCCTTGCCCTCGATATCAAAGAATTTCTGTTCCTCGAACCCGAACAGGGTGCGGTAAAATTCGCTCCACACCCGCATCTGCCCGCGCCGGACATTGTGGGTCAGATGGTCGAGCAGGTCGAGGCCGACATTGTTGCGCGCCTCCGCCTCATGCCAGCCGGGGAACTCCGCCCAATTGGCATAGGGGTCGCCCTGGTCCGGCATGAAATAGAGGTACGCGCCGCCAATGCCCATGATGACGGTGTCATCCTCCTCGGTCGGCTGCGCGCCATTGGCCAGCGCCCATTGCAGCGCGCCCTGCGGATTGGCGACGCGGAAGGCCATGGCGCTGGCCGAGGGGCCATGCACGCCGCGAAACGCCGCGACCCGGCCCGCATCGTCGCGGTTGAGCATCAGGTTGATCCGCCCCTGCTTGTAGCGGGTGATATTCTTGGTCGGGTGCCGGTGGGTCGCGGTAAAGCCCAGCGCCTCGAACTGCGCCGCCATCGCTTGCGGCTCTGGCGAGGTGAACTCGACAAATTCAAAGCCGTTAAGGCCCAGGGGATTGTCGGCGCTGGCAGTCATATCGGTTCCTCTTGCATCTTCTTATGGGCATAGGCCTGCGTCCCGCGGGTAAAGACGCGGTCGCCGGGCAGGATGGTGTCGGTGTCGAGATCGCTCTGCTGGTCCAGCCCGGCGTAGAGCGGCGCGAAATCGGTCTCGACCGTCTGGCGCAGCAGCTGGTCGAAACTGTCGATGACGAAATAGCTCTGCTGGAAATCGTCAATCTTGTAGCGGGTCCGCATCAGCCGCTGGAGATCGAAGCCCAGCCGGTTGGGCGAGGGATCTTCCAGCGCGAAATGCGATTCAGCGTTGGACGACACGATCCCCGCGCCATAGAGGCGCAGGCCTTCATCCGTCGCGATCAGCCCGAACTCGACCGTGTACCAGTAGAGCCGCGCCAGCTTCTCGATCGCGCCCAGCCCGTCGGCGCGCAGCCCGCCCTGGCCATAGGCCTGCATATAATCGGCAAACACCGGATTGGCGAGCAGGGGGACATGACCGAATATGTCGTGAAACACGTCCGGCTCCTCCAGATAATCTTCCTGTTCCGGCGTGCGGATGAAGCGACCGGCTGGGAAGCGGCGATTGGCGAGATGATCGAAAAACACCCGGTCGGGCACCAGCCCCGGCACCGCCACCACCTGCCACCCGGTGGCCTGCATCAGCCGATCCGACAGCGCGTCGAAGCGCGGGATGCCCGGCTCGTCCATCCGCAATATGTCCAGCCCGGCGATAAATTCCGGCACCACCCGCCCCGGCAGCATATGCGCCTGCCGGTCGAACAAGCGGTCCCACATCGCATGATCGGCCGCGCTGTAGCGGTCCCAGTCCTGCGGGACGGTCCAGTCCTCCGCGGCGTGCGCGGGACGATCGGGCGGGGTTTCGGCCATGGCGACAGCATCGCAAATCGGGCGCGAAATTGCTTTTCAAAATGGCCGGTTATTCGACTATAGCTGCAACCAAACTTCACGAAATGGCGATTATATGACGAAATTTGTCGAACTCGACGCCCTCGATCGCCGCATCGTTACAGAGTTGCAGCGCAACGCCGCGCTCAGCAACGCTGACCTCGCCGAACGGGTGGGCAGCACCGGCCCGTCCTGCTGGCGCAGGGTGAAGGCGCTGGAGGAGGCAGGTGTGCTGCGCGGCGCGGTGCGGCTGGCCGATCCGCAATTGCTGGGGCAGGATGTCACCATCTTCTGCCATGTGCGGATGAAGGATTTTTCCGGCGACTCGATCGCCGCGTTCGAGATGTTCGTGCGCGATCATGATCAGGTGATGGAATGCTATTCCATGTCGGGCGAATGGGATTATCTGATGCGCGTCGTCGCCTCCAACGTCGCGGATTATGAGCATTTCCTGATGCGCACGCTGCTCAAACATCCTTCGGTCGCGGGCGCATCGTCGCAATTTGCGCTGTCGGTCACCAAATATCAGACCGCGCTTCCCGTGCGCGGCTAGGCGCGTTGAAGCCCCCGCCCGGCATTTTCCCCCTTGCCCCGGCGGCATTCCCATGCACAAAGAATGCCAACTGCCCCTTGGGCGGGTCGATTTTTACCGGCGGTCAACTCCTTGGCTGCAAATATGGACGAGCCATGCACGACGTCACCACCCAGGACCGGCCCGCCGCCGACCACCGCCCGCTGGCCCCGCAGGAGTTGGGCGACGGCCTGTCGGTCATCTCGATCGCCAAAAGCTATGACAAGCGCGTCGTTCTGTCCGACGTGTCGCTGACCGTGGGCAAGGGCGAAGTGGTCGGCCTGCTCGGCCCCAATGGCGCGGGCAAGACGACCTGCTTCTATTCGGTCATGGGGCTGGTCCGGCCTGATCGCGGCCGCATCATATTGGACGGGCAGGATATTACCGGCCTGCCCATGTATCGCCGCGCCATATTGGGCCTGGGCTATCTGCCGCAGGAAACGTCGATCTTTCGCGGCCTGACTGTGGCGCAGAATATCAGCGCCGTTCTGGAACTGGCCGAGCCGGACCGCGCCGCGCGCGACGCCCGGCTGGAACAGTTGCTCGACGAATTTGGCCTCACTCGCCTGCGCGATTCGGCTGCCATGGCGCTGTCGGGCGGCGAACGGCGCCGCTGCGAAATCGCCCGCGCGCTGGCCGCCAACCCCTCGATCGTGCTGCTGGACGAACCGTTCGCGGGCATCGACCCGCTCTCCATCGCCGACATTCGCGATCTGGTGAAGGATCTCAAAAATCGCGGCATCGGCGTCCTCATCACCGACCATAATGTGCGCGAAACGCTCGAAATCGTCGACCGCGCCTGCATCATCTATGGCGGCCAGATGCTGTTTGCGGGCAGCCCGACCGAACTGGTCGCCAATGCCGACGTTCGCCGCCTCTATCTGGGCGAGAATTTCTCGCTCTGACATGATGGTGGCGCGCGCTCACTGTCCTGAATGGACCTTATTCTAATGGCGCTCGGTCCACGCCTCGACATCCGGCAGAGCCAGTCGCTGGTGATGACGCCGCAGCTCCAGCAGGCGATCAAGCTGCTGGCGCTCTCCAATCTGGAGATAGAGGCGTTCGTCGCGGGTGAGCTGGAGAAGAACCCGCTGCTCGACAGCGGCAGCGCGCCTGACGATATGCCCGCCTCCGACGGCATTGACCGCGATGTCGATCGCCCGACCCTTTCGGCGGAAACCGGGTCCAGCGACGATCTGATCGGTCAGGGGCTGGGCGGCAGCGATTCCCCGCTCGATGTCGATTATGGCGCGGAAACCTTCATCGACGATGGCCCCGGCGATCGCATGGCCAGCGCCCATGGCACGGGTAGCGGTTCTGGCAGCGGCATGGACGCGCTGACGGGCGGCAGCGGCGAGGCGCTCGATTTCGACAGTTTCGCCAATCCCGAACCCAGCCTTCAGGAACATCTGATGGACCAGGCCCGCGCCGCTTTGTCGGGCATGGACCTGATCGTCGCTGGCCAGCTGATCGGCCAGATCGACCCGGCGGGCTATCTGGAGGCCAATCTGCTCGAAACCGCCCATGCGCTCGGCCTGCCGCTCTGCGATGTCGAACGGGTGCTGGGCGTCATCCACACATTCGACCCCACTGGCGTCGGCGCGCGATCGCTGTCCGAATGTCTTGCCCTGCAAGCCAAGGAGGCCGACCGCCACGACCCCTGCATGGCCCGGCTACTCGCCAATCTCGATCTGCTGGCGCGCGGCGCGCTGCCGCAGCTGCGCCGCATCTGCGGCGTGGATGAGGAGGATATGGCCGACATGATCCGCGAGCTGCGCGGCTATGATCCAAAGCCTGGCCTGCGCTTTTCCAGCGACCGCGCCGCGCCGGTCACCCCCGACCTGTTCGTGCGGCCCACCGCCGACGGCTGGGCGATCGAGATCAACAGCGCCACCCTGCCCCGCGTCCTCATCAACCGCAGCTACTATGTCGAACTGGCGTCGGGCAAGCAGGACAAGAGCGCCAAGGCCTGGCTCGCCGACTGCCTCGCCAGCGCCAACTGGCTAGTGAAGGCGCTCGACCAGCGGCAGAAAACTATCATCAAGGTCGCCAGCGAAGTCGTCCGCCAGCAGGAGGATTTCTTCCGCAAGGGCGTCGCGCATTTGAAGCCGCTGACCCTGCGCACCGTCGCCGACGCCATCGCCATGCACGAATCGACCGTCAGCCGGGTGACGTCTAACAAATATCTCTCCTGCCCACGCGGCCAGTTCGAACTCAAATATTTCTTCACCAGCGGCGTGTCCAACGCAGAAGGCGACGGCGCGGTGTCCGCCGAAGCGGTCAAAAGCCACATCAAGACGCTGATCATGGCCGAAGAACCCCATGCCATCCTGTCCGACGACACCCTCGTCGACCTGCTCCGCGCCAAGGGCATGGACATCGCAAGGCGCACAGTGGCGAAATATCGCGAGGCGATGGGGATCGGGTCATCGGTGCAGCGACGGCGGCAGAAGGCGTTACAGGGGAAGGCGGCTTAGGCGAGAAGGCAAAAGCGGAGCATCGACCCTGTCCTACAGACCCTCACCCCTGCTATACCCGCCGCGGCTCCTTCCCATCGTCCACCCCTCCCCAACCCGCACCAGCGGACGACCGACTTTGCGCATATTCTTCATGCGCGATATGGGCGAAGTTCGCGAAGTTCCGCGCCCGCCATCGGCGCCGCGCCAAGGAAATATGCGACGCCAAGCCGCTTGACCCTGCCCGCCCGACCGGCAAAAGCATGGATATCCACCGCTCAGGGACCGTCCCGCTTCATGTCGATCGCCTATCTCAATGGTGCCTTTCTGCCGCTCGATCAGGCGCGGATCTCGCCGCTGGATCGCGGTTTCCTGTTTGCCGACGGCATTTATGAAGTCGCTGCGGTGATCGATGGCGGCTTGGTCGACAGCGCCAGCCATCTCGCCCGGCTGCAACGCTCTGCCGATGCGCTTGGCATCCGCCTGCCGCTCAGCCTTGCCGAGATTGAGGCCGTGCAGAAGCAGCTCGTCACCCTTAATGCGCTCCATGAAGGGCTGGTCTATCTCCAGCTCACCCGTGGCGCGGAAGCGGCACGCGACTTTCTGTCATCGCCCGATACCGCGCCGACCCTGTTCCTGTTTGTGCAGGACAAGCCCTTCCTCAACGTCCCCGCCGTCACCACCGGCATCGCGGTTGCCACGATGCCAGACCTGCGCTGGAAACGGCGCGACATCAAAAGCACTGGCCTGCTGGCCCAGGCGATGGCCAAGCAGGCCGCGCGCGACGCAGGCGCGCAGGAGGCATGGCTGGTCGAGGACGGCTTCGTCACCGAAGGCGCTTCCTCCACCGCCTTCATCGTCACCGACGAAGGCATCATCACCCGCCCTTATTCGCAGGCGGTGCTGGCGGGCTGCACCGGCGACGCGCTAGCCGCGCTAGCCGCCGAAAGCGGGCTGGCCGTGATCCGCCGCCCCTTTACCGTCGCGGAAGCGCTGTCCGCGAAAGAGGCGTTCATCACCAGCGCATCGACCCTGTGCCAGTCGGTCGTCACCATCGACGGCCAAACCATTGGCAGCGGCACTCCCGGCCCTGTCGCGATGCGACTGCGCGCGCTCTACATCGCCTTTGCCCGCGCCACGATGGTGTGACAATTGAGTCCATTTCGGAGCGAATGTCAGCCTTTCCTAAAGTGATAGGAAATTTCCTTCATCCTCCCGCCAGATCGGCTGCAAACTGGACGGAAAGGGCCACCCGACATCCCATTTTCACGGCGGGATGAAGCCATTGCTCCAGACCTTATCCGAAATGGCGAATATGCGGGGCTGAATCGATCCGTTCTTGCTTTATTCTTTAGAACGAAGCTAGAACAGGATTCGGACCATGATGGAAGATTTTTCCTACGCCTCGCCGCTGACGAGCCATAGCGCACCGCTGACGCCGCGCGATGATCGCGCCAGCCTGCTTGTGATCGCCGACCAGATGGACGCCTCCGCTCTGGAGCCGGTCGCTGCGGCGGCAAGCTTCCGCCTCCTGGGGTTGACGGCGCTGGCCGATGCGCCGGTGCGGCTCGATCTTCAGGCGCAGTGTGACACGGTGCTGGTCTTTTGCCCCGTCATGACCCCGTTGCTGGTGCAACTGGAAACCCAGGCGATCCAGGCTGGCATGGCGGTCATCCTGGTCGCTGGATGGGATACGGTGGAACTCGCCTTCGCCTGCCTGCGCAGCCCGCATACGCAATTGCTGTGCGATCCCGACCGGGTCGAACTGGCCGCCGCGCTGGTCGCCGCCGGGGATCGTCGGCCAGCTTCGGGCCAGGTGCATGAAATCGACCGCGAAAGCGCCCGCCTCCAGCAATTGAGCGAGGAAGTCGGTCGCCTTGCCCGCACCCTTGACGCGCTGACGGAGCGGACGCGGGTGGCCACCCCCAGCTTTGATCTGGGCCAGCGTATTTCCGATCGACCCAGCGACTATATCGGGATGCCCGCGCTCGCCCCGATCGGCGGCGAAGCGACGCGCACCGACGCGTCAGCCATCAGCGCCACACAGGTTCGTGACCTGCTGCGCGCCCGCCGCATCCGCGCCGATTTCCTGCCCGGCGACCTGTTTGCCGATCCCGCCTGGGACATGCTGCTCGATCTGCTGGCGGCCAAGCTGGAACATGAGCGCGTCTCCGTTTCCAGCCTGTGCATCGCCGCCGCCGTGCCGCCCACCACCGCCCTGCGCTGGATCCGCACCCTGACCGACAAGGGGCTGGTCGAGCGGCAGGCCGATCCGCATGACGGCCGCCGCATCTTCATCGCACTGGCCAACGAGGCCGCCGAAGCGCTGACCCGCTGGTTCGGGGCCAGCCGCCGCCTGCTCACCACCTGACTCCCGGCTTGACGCCCCGGCATTTTTCCCTAGATAGACGCTTCTCCGCAGGAGCGGGCGATTAGCTCAGTTGGTAGAGCGTCTCGTTTACACCGAGAATGTCGGCGGTTCGAGCCCGTCATCGCCCACCAGTTTTGCGGGACAAAGCCCCGCAAAACTTTCGCGCATCAGCGGCAGCAGATAATCAAACCGCCTGCGTATCGTTCATCCTGTGGCAAGCATAGCTGCGGCACCATCCTACCATGCCATTTGCAGCCCTTATTGGCGGCACCATCGCGCCTGCCCTGCTGATGCTGTCGCCCTTTGCGGTGATGGCGGCGAGCGATTGTGCCGACTGGAAGCCTGCGGCCAAAGCGGTGCAGGGTGGCAAGGATATGCCCTGCAAAAGGCCGCGCCTGCCGCTGATGTAGCCGCCTGTCCCATATTGCAGCGCAGCGCCGCCGCTGCTAGGTCCGCGATCATGATCCAGCCGCCCGAAATCATCCGAGTCTCCAAGTCCCGCGTCTCATGCGACGGTTCGGGCGATATCCCCGCCGCGCTCGGCCACCCGCGCGTGTTTCTGGAAATTGACGAGCATGGCTATGTCGATTGCGGCTATTGCGACCGCCGCTTCGTGCTGGCGGGTGGCGCTGCCGATACCGGCGACGTCGGCAACCTGCCCGACATCGCTTCGGGCGCCAGCCTCTAACTTTTCCTTTGGGCCTGGATGATGTCGCCCCTATATCGGGGGCATGACCGATCTGACCGCCCAATTTACCGATGCCCGTGGCCTGCTCTATCGCCCCGGCTTGCTTGATCCCGATGGCGCGCGCCGCCTGACCGCCGATGCGCTCAAAAGCTGCGACGATGGCGAACTCTATCTGCAATATCGCGCCAGCGAGAGTTTCGGCTTTGATGACGGACGGTTGAAAACCGCCGATTATTCGACCGATGCCGGGTTCGGCCTGCGCGGCGTGTCGGGCGAAATGACCGGCTTTGCCCATGCCAACGACATTAGCGAAGCGGCCATACGCAAGGCGGCGCAGACGCTGACCCTGCTTGATCCGGCCACCGCCCCGCCCGCGCCGCCGCCCCAGCGCACCAACCGCCACCTTTATACCGACGCCAATCCGCTGGAGATCGTCCCCTTTGTCGAGAAGGTGACGCTGTGCGCCGCGATCGACGCCGCCGCACGCGCCCGCGACCCGCGCGTCGCGCAGGTGTCCGTCAGCCTGGCCGGCAGCTGGTCGGTGGTTGAGATCGTCCGCGCCGACGGATTTACCGCCACCGACATCCGCCCGCTGGTGCGTCTCAATGTCTCGCTGATTCTGGAAGAAGATGGACGCCGCGAAACCGGCAGCTTCGGCATTGGCGGGCGCTATCTCTACGATCAGGTGATGGAACCGGCGGTCTGGAACCGCGCGATCGACGAAGCGCTGGCGCAGGCGCAGGTCAACCTTCGCTCGGTCGCGGCACCGGCCGGTGAAATGACCGTGCTGCTTGGCCCCGGCTGGCCCGGCGTGCTGGTGCATGAAGCCATCGGCCATGGGCTGGAGGGCGATTTCAACCGCAAGGGGACCAGCGCCTTTTCCGGTCGCATCGGCCAGCGCGTCGCTGCACCAGGCGTAACGGTGGTCGATGATGGTGCGATTGCCAGCCGTCGCGGATCGCTCTCCATCGACGATGAAGGCACACCGACGCGCGAGAATATCCTGATCGAGGATGGCATCCTTAAAGGCTATATGCAGGACCGGCTGAACGCCCGGCTGATGGGGGTCGAGCCGACCGGCAATGGTCGCCGCGAAAGCTATGCCCATGGCCCGATGCCGCGTATGACCAACACCTTCATCAAGGGCGGCAATGACGACCCGGAAGAATTGCTGTCGCGTATGAAGTCAGGCATTTTCGCCAAAAGCTTTGGCGGCGGGCAGGTCGACATTGTGTCGGGCAAGTTCGTCTTTTCCTGCACGGAGGCTTACCGGGTCGAGAATGGCAAGCTGGGCGATCCGATCAAGGGCGCGACCCTGATCGGCGACGGTCCGACGGCGCTGACCAAGGTGGTTGGCATCGGCAATGACTGGGCGCTGGACGAAGGCATCGGCATGTGCGGCAAGGGCGGGCAAAGCGTGCCTGCGGGCGTCGGCCAGCCGACCCTGTTGATGGAGGGACTGACCGTCGGCGGCACGGCGACCTGACGCTTTGCCGCTACGGATCGCGGAACCGGGCGGGAAGGTCATGGGTATAGCCTCTATGAACATGCTGACCGACAGCCATGACGCCGTCACCGCCGACTGGGCGGCGGCGCTGCTCGACTTCTGGTTCAATCAGGTCGGCGAGGCAGGCTGGTACAGTCATGATCCAGCGCTGGATTACCAATGTCAGGCACGATTCCAGCCTTTGTGGAGCGAAAAGAAAGCGCTCCCTGCCGACGCTTTCCTCAACCGCGCTGACGATGCGCTGGCTGCTGTGATCCTGTTCGACCAGTTGCCGCGCAACATGTTCCGGGGCACGGCGCAGGCCTTCGCCACTGACGCGCTGGCGCGGGACGTGGCGCGCGGTGCGATCGCCCAAGGCTATGACATCCAGATCGGCGGCGCAGGGCGGCTCTTCTTCTACATGCCGTTCCAGCATAGCGAGGCGCTTGAGGATCAGGAGCTATCTCTGACTTTGTTTGAAGGGGCCGGCGACCCCCGTTCCCTCGACTTTGCCCGGCAGCATCATGCAACCATCGCCCGCTTTGGCCGCTTCCCGCATCGCAATGCCGCGCTGGGGCGGGAGACGCTGCCCGAAGAAGCCGTTGCCGTTGCGGAAGGCGCGCAATGGTAGGCTGATGCTGCCTATTTTTTGAGCATCGAAACGACGCTGCCCATTTTTTTGGCGCTGCCTTTCATGTCATCGTGCCGCAAGCCCGCGTTAACCCGCGTTTAACAAATTGGCACGCCTCTTGCTGAGTGGTCCCCGCACACCAGTAACAGGGGGCGACATGAAACTTGTCATGGCTATCATCAAGCCGTTCAAGCTTGACGATGTCCGCGAGGCACTCTCCTCGCTCGGCATCGCAGGTATGACGGTCAGCGAAGTTAAGGGCTTTGGCCGCCAGAAGGGGCAGACCGAAATCTATCGCGGCGCCGAATATTCCACCAACATGGTCCCGAAGATCAAGATCGAGGTCGTCTGCGACGACGACCTTGCGCCGCGTGTCGTGGAAGCGACCCAGGCGGCCGCCAATTCGGGCGCCATCGGCGATGGCAAGATCTTCGTCCTCGATGTCGGTCAGGCCGTGCGTATCCGCACCGGCGAGACCGGCGAAACCGCGCTGTAAGAAGGGGGAAATAATGACCTTTTCCAAGAAACTTTGCGGGGTAGCGGGGGCGCTTGGCCTGACCCTGCTCGCCGCGTCGCCGGCATTTGCCGGCCCGATCAAGGCGCCTGACGCCGCTGCCATGGCCGGCATGGTCAACAAGGGCGACGTTGCCTGGATGCTGATCTCCGCCGCTCTGGTATTGATGATGTCGATCCCCGGCCTCGCCCTCTTTTACGGCGGCCTGGTCCGCAGCAAGAATATGCTGTCGGTCCTGATGCAGGTTTTCATGATCGTGTCGGTCGCGGGCCTGGTCTGGGTCTGCTGGGGCTACAGCCTCGCCTTCACCAGCAACAATCCGTTCATCGGCAACTTCTCCAAGGCGTTCCTGATGGGCGTCGATGCCACCACTTATGCAGCGACGTTCAGCAACAACGTCTATCTGCCTGAACTGGTGTTCGTCGTGTTCCAGATGACCTTCGCCATGATCACCCCGGCTCTCATCGTCGGCGCTTTTGCCGAACGCGTGAAGTTTTCGGCACTGATCGTGTTCGTGGTCGCCTGGCTGACCGTGATCTATTTCCCGATCGCGCACATGGTCTGGTATTGGGCTGGCCCCGACTTCCTGGCTGATGCACCGACCGACACCGGCTTCCTGTGGGGCATGGGCGCGCTTGATTTCGCGGGCGGCACCGTCGTCCATATCAATGCGGGCATCGCTGGCCTGGTTGGCTGCCTCATGATCGGCAAGCGCGTTGGCTTCCCCAAGGAACCCATGCCGCCGCACTCGCTCGTCATGACCATGATCGGCGCAAGCCTGCTTTGGGTCGGCTGGTTCGGTTTCAACGCCGGCTCCAACCTGGAAGCCAATGCCGTCACCGGTGTCGCCTTCATCAACACCATGGTCGCCACCTGCGCAGCTGCCGTCAGCTGGGCGCTGGTCGAACAGTTCCACCATGGCAAGCCTTCGCTGCTGGGTGCCGTCACCGGCGCTGTCGCCGGCCTCGTCGCCATCACCCCGGCGGCTGGTCTGGGCGCGCCTATGACCTCGGTCGTCCTGGGCTTCGTCGTCTCGCCGATCTGCTACATCTTCGTGGCCTTCGTGAAGGGCAAGCTGGGCTATGACGACAGCCTGGACGTGTTCGGCGTCCACTGCGTTGGCGGTATCGTTGGCGCCATCGCCACCGGCATCGTCGCTTCTCCGGCGCTGGGCGGTCAGGGTTATTTCGACTACACCGTCTTTCCGGCGGGTTTCGATGCCTCGGCCTACAGCATCTCCGGTCAGGTCATTACCCAGATCAAGGCGGTCCTGTTGACCCTCGTATGGTCCGGCGTGGGTAGCGCGATCCTCTTCTTCGTCATCGACAAGACCATCGGTCTGCGTCCGAGCGCCGAAGATGAACAGCAGGGTCTGGATCTCTCCAGCCACGGCGAACGCGCCTATAATATGTAAGACTTGGCAGGGCGGGCCGCCCGAAAGGGACAAGGCCCGCCCGCCCCACTATGTTCCTCCTGCGAACATGCCTTGGGCCGATGCGAAAGCATCGGCCCTTTTTTTGTCGGAAACGGGCGTCAGGCGGTGGGGCGGGTCCACAGGTCAGCTGGGCGCGGCGTGGTCGCGGGCCAGCGGCGGGCACGGCCGATCACCTGCCAGCCGGATCGCATGACCCACAGCAGCTTGTCGGACTTGGGCGTGACGACGCGATGGTCCCACGCCTGTTCGCCCCTTCTGGCGACTTCACGCGCAATGTCGCCATAGATGCCCGCTGCGGCCAGCACGGCCCAGGCTGCGCGCAGCGGAAGTGCGCCGGTGCCGTGGCGCGCGCTTTGTTCGTAGGTGGCGGCCATATCGGCCATCCGCTTGCCCAACTGGGCGAGACGCGGGCGCGCCCATGGCTTCATATGTTCGCCGGGCGGGATATCCATTTCCACCAGCCATTCCTGCGGCAGATAGCAGCGGTCGGCGGCTTCATCCTCGCTGATATCGCGGGCGATATTGGCGAGCTGGAACGCCAGCCCCAGATCGCAGGCGCGGTCCAGCGTTGCCTCATCGGCCGCATCGACCCCCATCAGCACCGCCATCATGCAGCCGACTACACCTGCGACATGATAGCAATAAAGTAGCATGTCGTCCTGGCTGCGCGGTCGCCAGTCGCGCGCGTCGAGCGCGAAGCCTTCGATCAGGTCATGGGCATAGCGGGCGGGGATCGCACATTCGCGCATCACCACGCCAAAGCCGTCAAAGGCCGGATCGCCGGTTGCTTCTCCCCGGAGCGCCATGTCGGTCAGCACGCGGATGGTGGAGAGTCGCTCCTGCCCATCAGTCACCCCGGTGAGCGTGCCGCCATGGTCCTGCCCGTCGGCGATGTCGTCGCATTTGCGGCACCAGGCATAGAGCAGCCAGGCGCGTTCGCGGGTCACCCAGTCGAATAGGGTGGAAGCCATGGCGAAGGATTTGGAACCGCGCGCGATGCTTGCCTGCGCATGGGCGACGAGGGCGGGGCGGTCGAGAAGTTGCACGTCAGTCATCCAATGGACATGCCCGTCTGATGGCTGGCCTGCAACCCACGCCGGTGGACAGCACAGCGTGCTCCCGCGCAGGCGGGAGCCCAGTCGAAACGGCGGAACTGAACTCCCGCCTGCGCGGGAGCACGTCATCCTACAAACGATCCGCCTTCATCGCGAAGATCGTTTCGTGCGGTTGATAGGCGACCATGGCATCGAGCAGGGCGTCGATGCCGTCGGCGTGGAGCAGGATGCCCGCATGTTGGGCGCGGATGAAGCCTGCCTGCACCATCTGGCGGTTGAAGCCGATCAGCTGGTCATAGAAGCCGCCGACATTGAGCAGGCCGACCGGCTTTTGGTGGTAGCCCAGTTGCGACCAGCTGATCGCTTCCCACAGTTCGTCCATCGTGCCCACGCCGCCGGGCAGGGTGACGAAGCCGTCCGACAGGTCGGTGAACAGCTGTTTGCGCTGGTGCATGGTCTGAACGACGTGCAGCTGCGTGCAGCCGCGATGGGCGACTTCGGCGCCGACCAAGGCTTCGGGGATCACGCCGATCACCTCCCCGCCCGCTTCCAGCGCGGCATCCGCCACCGCCCCCATCAGGCCAAGGCGACCGCCGCCATAGACGACGCCGATGCCGCGCGCAGCAAGGGTGCGGCCGACATGGCGGGCGGCTTCGATAAAGGTGGGATCGGCGGGGGTCGCCGATCCGCAATAGACTGCCAATCTTTTCATACTCTTCCCATATTCACATATGGCATATCTGATACTATCATTATATATCAGATACTTAAGTTACCGATGCCATATCGTCGATCATCAGCGCCGCGGTCGCCTTTGCGCTGCCGACGACGCCGGGGATGCCAGCCCCCGGATGCGTGCCTGCGCCCACCAGATAGAGGTTGGGGATCACATCGTCGCGATTATGCGCGCGGAACCAGGCGCTCTGGGTCAGTAGCGGCTCCAGGCTGAAGGCGCTGCCCAGATGGGCGTTGAGATCCCGCCCGAAATCGGACGGCGCATAATGGAATTGGGTGACGATGCGCGAACGGATGTCGGGGATCAGGCGATGCTGGATCTCGTCCAATATGCGTTCGGCATAGGCGGGCGCGAACTGGTCCCAGTCGATCGGCAGCTTGCCCATATGCGGCACCGGGGCGAGCGCGTAGAAGGTGGAATGACCTTCGGGCGCCATCGACGGATCGGTGACGGTCGGGTGGTGCAGATAGAGGGAGAAATCCTCCGGCAGCACGCCATGATCGTAAATGTCGGTCAGCAGCCCCTTATAGCGGGGTCCGAACAGGATCATATGGTGCGGGATGCCAGGCCAGCTGCCCTTGATGCCGAAATGCAACACGAACAGGCTGGGCGACCAGCGCTTGTGCGCCAGCTTCTCACCCTGTTTTTGCCCGCGCGGATGGTGGGCCAGCAGATCGCGATAGCTGTGCATCAGGTCGGCATTGCTGGCGACCGCATCCGCCTCCCCGCGCCAGCCCGACGCGGTATGGACGGCAGTGACCTTGTCGCCATGGGTTTCGATCCGGGTCACCTTGTCGCCCAGCCGCAATGTGCCGCCCAGCCGTTCAAAATGGGTCGCCATGCCCTGCACCAGACGGTTGGTGCCGCCTTTGGCAAACCAGACGCCGCCATCCTTTTCCAGCTTGTGGATCAGCGCATAGATGGCGCTGGTGTTCATCGGATTGCCGCCGACCAGAAGCGTGTGGAAGGACAGCGCCTCACGCAGCTTCTCATTCTTCACATAGGAAGAGACGATCGAATAGACCGAACGCCAGGCCTGATATTTGGCAAGGGCGGGCGCGGCCTTGATCATCGAGGCGAAGTCGAGGAAGGCGACGGAGCCGAGCTTGCGATACCCCTCCTCATAGACGCCGGCGGCATAATCGAGGAAGCGTTCATAGCCTGCGACATCGGCGGGATCGAGCTTGGCGATCTCCGTCCGCAGCGACGCTTCGTCATTGCTATAATCGAAATTGGTGCCGTCGCGCCAGTTGAGGCGATAGAAGGGGCTGACCGGCATCAGCGTCACATCCTGCGCCATGTCATGCCCCGACAGGCGCCACAGTTCCGACAGGCAATCGGGATCGGTGATGACGGTCGGCCCGGCGTCGAAGGTGAAGCCGTCCTTTTCCCACATATAAGCGCGCCCGCCCGGACGGTCGCGTGCCTCGACGAGGGTGGTGTCTATACCGGCGGATTGCAGGCGGATGGCGAGCGCCAGCCCGCCAAAGCCTGCGCCGATGACGATCGCTTTTCTGGTCATCAGGCGGGCGGATTCAACAATGTTCGCATGGCATCCCTTATGGGCACGGGGGGGCGTCCGCACAAGATGCGGATGCGGTCGGTGAGGGTGGAGCGTCCGGCGTAGAAGCGCTGGATGAGCGGCGCGGACAGGCGATAGAAACGGGCGAAGATGCGCCAGCGCTGGTCGGGTTGTGCCGCGCCGAACAGCATCTTGCCGAGCAGGCGATAATAGCCGCCGTTGCGCCAGTGGGCAGCGGCGCGGGCGCGGGTGACGGCGGCCAGACGATCGAGCGGCTGGTCCACCAGCCAGGTGGCAAAGCGCACGGCGTCTGGCAGCGAATAGCCGGTCATCGGCTGGAATAGGCCAGCGCGCACGCCAGCGCGGGCGATGGGATCATTGCTGGACCAATAGGCGTCGAAATCGCCGCCATGGACGACCGGCAGCACGCCCTGTTCGCGGTGGATGACGGTGCCGTGCCAACCCTTTGCCTGCGCATAGGCGGCGATGCGCACGCCGATCGTGGCGACATCCAGCGCCGGGCTGTTGCTGTAATAGGTGTCCTCAATGAAAATGGTGCGCGCGTCCCATGGCAGCAGATAGACGAAGCGATAGCCGTCAATCTGATCCACGGTCGCGTCCATGATCACCGGCCGATCGAACCCGTGCGGCGCATCGAGCCGCAGCGTATGGCCGACAAATTTCTGCCAGCCGCAGCGCAGCATCGAAAGGTCGCCCGCGCCGCGCGCGTCGATCACTGCGGCCGCTGCAATCTCTCGCCCGTCGGCCAATGTGATGCCCGACGGTGACACGGACATAGCATCCGCCCCGGTCAACACGGCGTCGCCCAGCGCGGCGCGGACATGGGCGTCGAGCTTGGGCGAGGCGACGCTGTTATAGGGGGTGTCGAGCCGACGCTGATGGCCCGGAAAGCGGACTTCATGGCCCTGCGGCCAGCGATGGCTGACCAGCGGATCGATCAGCCAGCGGTCACCCGGCACGACATCGCCATCGAAGAAGGACCAGATATGATTGCCGCCAATGACCGCGTCACGTTCGATCAGCGCCAGCCGCACATCGGGCCGCCGCGCGGCGAAGGCGAGCGCGATCAGGCTGCCCGCCAGGCCGCCGCCAAGGATCGCCAGATCGCATTCCACCCGCTTGGTCATGCCATCCTGTTAGGGGAGGCGATAGGACAAGGCCATGACTCAAATGGCGCGGCGGCATGGTTTTTGGGGAAGCGGGGCATCTTGTCATGACCACCGCTATAGGATAGGGGGCTATCCTATGCATATTATCGCTGATCGGGACAAGTTGCTGGCGCGGGTGCGCCGTATCGCGGGACAGGTGGCTGCCGTCGAGCGCCAACTGGCGGGCGACGCGGGTTGCTCCGAAACGCTGCAACTGGTGGCGTCGGTGCGCGGCGCGGTGGGCAGTTTGATGGAGGAGCTGATCGAGCAGCATATGCGCGAACATGTCGCCCGGCCCGGCCTGACCGATGCCGAGCGCACAGCCGCAAGTGAGGAAATGCTGGCGCTGATCCGCCGCTACGGGAAATGACGATGCATAACGACCATCATCATCATGGCCATCATGCCCATGATCGGGACCATGACCAGGGGCTGGAAAACGCCGCATCGCTGCAAGGCGGCGATGGCGAGGACAGCCATCATTTCGACCATATCTATCTGTCCGCCGGGCATGACGAGAATGCAAAGCGCACCCTGTGGGTCGTCTGGCTGACTGCCGCGACCATGGTGGTGGAGATTGTCGCTGGCTGGACCACCGGTTCGATGGCGCTGCTGGCCGATGGCTTTCATATGGCCACGCACGCGGGCGCGCTGGCGGTGGCGGCGGCGGCCTATGGCTATGCCCGGCGGCACGCGCGCAACCCGCGCTTTACCTTTGGCACCGGCAAGGTTGGCGATCTGTCGGGCTTTGCATCCGCGCTGCTGCTGGGGGTCATGGCGCTGTTCATCGCGATCGAATCGGGGATGCGCTTCTTCCAGCCGGTCGAGGTTGCCTTTGGCGAGGCGACTTTGGTCGCGGTCGTCGGGCTGGTCATCAACATCATCAGCGCCTTCCTGCTGGGGCATGACCATAACCATGATCATGACGGGCATGATCACGCCGATGGTGCCAAGCATGGCCATGCCGACAATAATCTGCGCGCTGCCTATGTGCATGTGCTGACCGATGCGCTGACGTCGGTGCTGGCGATCGCGGCGTTGCTGGCGGGGCGATATCTCGGCTGGTGGTGGATGGACCCGGCGGTCGGCCTGCTGGGTGCGGTAGTGATTGCGCGCTGGGCGTGGGGCCTGATGAAGGATACCGCCGCGATCCTGCTCGATACCGCCGAACCGGCGCTGATGGCGACAGTGCGGACGCTGGTGGAGGCCGAGGGCGCGACCATCCGCGACCTGCACGTCTGGCGCATCGGTCCCCATGCCCATGCGTCGATCATCAGCCTAGCACCGGGCGCGGACGCCGCGCGGATACGCGCGCGGGTGCGCACCCTGCCCCGGATGGAGCATGTGACGGTGGAGGGCTGAGATTTCCATGCTCTAAAGGGATTGCCCTGCGCACCGGCTTTGTTCGATGATGCGCCATGGATTTCATGAAATGGATCAACTCGCTCGACGAGCTTCTCTACGAAGTCATGAGCTGGCTGCTCTTCTTTCCGCTCACCCTGTGGCGTTCGATCGTCCATCCCTTTGCGATGATGGACTATGCCGATGACCAGCTCGCGCTGCCCGATGACGAGCAATATGGTGCGGCGCTCAGCCCGCCGCTGTTCCTGGCGATTGCGCTGCTGATGGCCCATGCGGTTTCGCTGGCGCTGGGGCAGGTCGACGCGATCGTCGCCGACCGGCACGGGCTGGCCGGACTGGTCAATGACGATGCCAGCGCGCTGGTGCTGCGGCTGGTAGTCTTTGCGTCCTTTTCCCTGTTCACCGCGACAAGGATGGTGCGCCGGCGCGGCCTGCCGATCGACCGCAATGCGTTGCGCGCGCCCTTTTACGCGCAATGCTATCCCACCGGCGTGTTCGCGCTGGGCATTGGCATAGGCATCAGCCTGGCCCGCACGACATTGCCCGTCGCCTATATAGGCGGCATCGGGCTGGTCGTCGCAAGCATAGTCTATTATGTCATCATCGAGACACGCTGGTTCGCCATGAAGCTGGAAACCGGCTATATTTCTGCGATTGGTGCGGTTGCCATCACCCTGTTTGAAGCATTTACCCTGTTCCTTATCGTCGGATTTCTGTTCACGCGCTAATGTTCGTATCAGCGCCCCGCCAGGAGGATTGATCCATGCGTTGCCTGCCTGTGATAGCCGTCCTGCTGGCGGCATCCGCGACCCCCGCCATCGCCCAGACCCCGCCCGATGTCGCCGATCTGGTCGGCGCCAGGGCCGCCGGGGGCGAAACCCAGCTGGAGGCACGGGGCTATCGCTTCATCACCACCAATGTGGTGCGGGACACGAAATGGTCCTTCTGGTGGAGTGAGCGGCAGCGGCAGTGTATTTCGGTGGCGACGGCGGAGGGCCGATACAGTGCGATCGGCACGGTTCCGGCGGCCAATTGCAATGCTGGCGGCGGCGCGCCAACGCGGCCAACGCAGCCCTTTGACCGGATTTCGCTGGTCTGCATCGGCGCGGGCAGCGGGCCTGCGGCGCAAAGCACGTCCGGCTATCGCTACAATCGCAAGTCGCGCAAATTCGAACCGGAATTTGGCACGACCATGGGGCGCGAGGCCTTCTCGTCCGATCTGGAGATCGAGATTGCCGATGGCATCGGCCGGGTGCATCCGTCCGGCAAGCTGGTGTCGCCGATCCATTCGGGCGGGAGCGATGGCTGGTGGCCGATCGCCGACCTGCTGGTGACGCCGGACCGGATTACGGGCAGCTATCGCATGAACGGGCTGAACAAGCCGCGCATCGATTATGATCGCCGCACACGCATCGTCCATGTGCGCGCGGCGACCGAATTTACCGGGCGGTGCGAGGAGCAGTGATCAGTCGCTCTTGAGCGCGTCCATGATCTGCCGCACCGGGGTGATGTCATAGCCTGCGGCAGCCGCCTGTGCCGCCAACACGTCGCCATTGTCCCCTGCCCGCGCGCGCGTGAGCGCCCAGAGCAATGTGCTGCGGGTGCCTGACCGGCAATAAGCGAGCGTCTTGCCCGTCCCGGCCTGTTCCAGCGCGGCGGCCATGCCATCGAGCTGCCAGGGGGCAAAGCCGCCATGGGCGACCGGCACGGCCACATAAGCGATGCCCGCCGCCTTGGCTGCGGCTTCGATTTCCGCGCCGTTGACCTGACCCGGCTCCTCGTCATCGGGGCGGTTGTTGACGATCATCGTCACACCCTGCGCCTTGGCCTCTGCCACCTGATCGATCGTGATCTGGGGGGAAACGAGGATATGGTCGGTCAGTTTGCGGAACATCGGCGGGTCTCCTTTTGCCGCAGCCATGCGCGCTCATATCTAAGGTTTCAAGATATTTGGTTCGCGCAGAGGCGCAGAGAGCGCGGAGATAAGAAGAGGCATATCATCTATGATTAGGTCTCTGCGTCCTCTGCGCCTCTGCGCGAAACCGTTCAGAGATAGGGCCGGATCGCTGCCAGGAAGGCGTCGCCCCAGGCGTCGAGCTTCTTTTGCCCGACGCCGCTGATCGTGCCGAGATCGCGCAGGCTGGTGGGGCGCTGTTCGGCCATTTCGCGCAGGGTCGAATCATGGAAGATGACATAGGGCGGCACGCCCGCCTCCTGCGCCAGTTCGCGGCGGCAGGTACGCAGCGCGTCGAACAGTGGATCGCCGACCGGATTGGCCTCCGCCCCGTTGCGGGCGTTGCGCTTGCGGCGTTCGCGCTTGGGCGGCACGAGGATGCGCACCTCCTCCTCCCCGCGCAGGATGGGCCGGGCATTGGGGCCGAGCATCAGCCCGCCATGTTCGGTCGTTTCCAGCGCGTCGCGCACCAGCAGCGCGCGCGACACCGGGCGCAGCAGCGCGGCTTCGTCGCCCGACACGATGCCATAGACCGAAATCTTGTCATGGCCGCGCTCGCGCAACTTGTCGGTGACGCCGCCGGTCAGCACCGCCTCGATATGACCGGAGCCGAAGCTTTGCCCGGTGCGATAGACGGCGGAGAGATATTTGCGCGCGGTTTCGGTGGCGTCGACGCTGGCCGGGGGGGAGAGGCAATTGTCGCAATTGCCGCAGGTGGCTGGCGGGGATTCGCCGAAATGGCGCAGCAGAATGGCGCGACGGCAGGTGGCGGTCTCCACCAGTGCGCCAAGCGCAGCGATGCGGGTGCGTTCGCCCTGCTGGCGGGACGGGTCCAGTTCCATGATCCGCTGGCGGGCGCGAGCGAAATCCTCTGCGCCCCAGAAGAGATGCGCGACCGCCGGTTCGCCGTCACGGCCCGCGCGGCCCGATTCCTGATAATAGCCCTCGATCGACTTGGGCAGTCCTGCGTGCGCCACAAAGCGCACGTCGGGCTTGTCGATGCCCATGCCGAAGGCGACGGTGGCGACCATCACCATATCCTCGCTGGCGATGAAGGCGGCCTGGTTGCGGGCGCGAACGGCGGGGTCGAGGCCGGCATGGTAGGCGCGGACGGGGCGGCCGCCGCGACCCAGCGTCTCGGCCATTTTCTCGGTCGCGGCGCGGGTCTGGGCATAGACGATGCCGGGACCGGGATGGATCGCGACCAGATCAGCAAGCTGACTGGAGAGGCCGTCGCGCGGATGGACGGCATAGCGGATATTGGGCCGGTCGAAGCCGGAGATGATGAGGCCATCGCGCGGGATGCCCAGCTGGACGAGAATATCCTCGCGCGTATGCGCGTCCGCGGTGGCGGTGAGCGCCAGGCGCGGGACATCAGGAAATTCGTCGAGCAGCGGGCGCAGCAGGCGATAGTCGGGGCGGAAATCATGGCCCCATTCGGACACGCAATGGGCCTCGTCGATCGCGAAGAGCGCGACCTTTGCCGAGCGGAGCAGGCTGCGAAACCCCTCCTGACTCGCGCGTTCGGGGGCGACATAGAGCAGGTCGAGATCGCCATTGCGGAGGCGATCCTGCGTCTCCCGCCAGTCGGCATCCACGCTGGTCAGGCTTGCGGCGCGCAGGCCCACGGCGTTGGCCGCGCGCAACTGGTCATGCATCAGCGCGATCAGTGGCGATACAACGACGCAGCAGCCATCCAGCGCGGCGGACGGCAACTGGTAGCAGAGCGACTTGCCCGCCCCGGTCGGCATGATCGCCAGCGTGGGAAGCCCCGCCATAACGCGGCCAACCACCTGTTCCTGTACCCCGCGAAAGGCGGGAAAGCCGAATATGTCGTGAAGGAGGGTGGGAATGTCGGGCCGCATCGCATGGCCTCTAGCGGCTGAGGCGCAGGGGGGCCAGTGGGTGTTGCGTTATGATGGTCGTCTGGGGTCCCTTATCCCTCTCCCTTGAGGGAGAGGGCTGCGCAGACTTGGCTGCTTGCAGCCTTAGTCGTAGCTGGGAGAGGGTGTAGCGACCGCAACGCTGCACGCACGATCAGCGCCGATCCCCCTCATCCAACTTCGCCTAAGCGCCTTCGTCGCCAAGGCTACGTATCCTTCTCCCCACCGGGGAGAAGGTCGCTTCTGGTCCGCTTCACTCCACCGGGTCGAGCAGGCAGCCCCAGCCGGGGCGGAAGCGGGCGGTGCGGGTGGCCATGAGCGGGACGCTGGCGTCCACCGCCTTGTCCTGTGGCCGGTCGGTCAGCCGGACCAGCGCCATGCCCGGTTCCTTGTCATCGGCGCAACTGTCCATGGCGCGGCCTTCGACATAGCGGCAGGAACAGGTCAGCCGCGCGCCATAGGCGGCGCCCAATCGGGCCTGATCACGCAGGCTGTTCCAGTGCCAGCCAAGCGCGATCAGCAGCGACAGGCAGAGCGCAAGGGCAAGATAAATGATCGTCCGGCGACCCGGCATATTCCCGACTCGGTTGGGGATGGCTAAGGCCGCGGCTTATGAAGAGGGAATGGAACAGCGTAAAGCGGCTTGGTCTGGGCGTGGCCCTAGCTGCGCTGGTCGGCGCGGGCGGGCTTTGGAGCGCGCGCGCGGCCGATCCACAGCCGCTCTATCGCGTGTCGCGCGACGCGGTGGTGGACGAAGCCGCGCTGCGCGCCGCGATCGACCCGCTGTTCGACGATAACGACATGGGCGACACGCGCGCCTTGCTGGTGATGCGCGACGGGCAGATCATGGCGGAACGCTATGCGCCCGGTTTCGGCCCGGACACGAAATTGCTGTCCTGGTCGATCGCCAAGAGTGTGACGGCGGTGCTGGTCGGGCTGATGGTGTCGGACGGGCGACTGGCGCTCGACGCGCCAGTGCCGGTCGATGCGTGGCGCCAGCCGGGCGACCCGCGCGGGCGGATTACGCTGCGCCAGTTGCTGACGATGACGTCGGGGCTGGACCATATCGAGGATGGCGATCCGCAGCCCGCTGGCGATACGGTGCGGATGCTGTTTGCCGACGGCGCGCAGGATATGAGCGGCTTTGCCGAGGCCAAGCCGCTGGCCCATGCGCCCGGATCGACCTTTTCCTACTCCACCGGCAGCACGATGATCCTGACCGACCTGATGACGCGGATGCTGACCAACAGCGACGATCCCGATGCACGGCGGCGGGCGATGCAGATGTTTATCGACGGCAGGCTGAAGGCGCCGGGCCAGTTGCCCAGCCTGACCCCGGAATATGACGCGGCAGGCACGATGATCGGCGGCAGCATCCTGCACATGACTGCGCGCGATTATGGCCGCTTTGGCGAATTGCTCCGTCGCCATGGCCGCAGCCCGACCGGTCACCAGATATTGCCGGAGAAATGGATCGACATCATGACCACGCCATCGGCGCGCAACCCGGCCTATGGCGCGCATCTGTGGCTCAACCGGGAAAGCAGCGAGAGCGCGCTGATGCCAGGACAGGCCCCCGCCAGCCTGTTCGGCTGCGTTGGCCATAATGGGCAATATATCCTCGTGTCCCCGTCCCAGCGGCTGACCGTCGTGCGGATCGGCATGTCGCCGCACAAGGAACAGCGGGTCGCGGTCAAGACGGCGCTGGCCCGGCTGATCGGGCTGTTTCCGGGCTAAAGCAGGAACCGCCCTTCGATCACCGTACGGCACCCGCCGGTCAGGATCACCCGGTCGCCCGCCAGCGTGCAGCCCAATCGCCCGCCGCGGGCCGAAGCCTGAACGGCGCTGATGTCTGTCTTGCCCAGCCGCGCCGCCCAATAGGGGGTGAGCAAACAATGGGCCGATCCGGTGACGGGATCTTCATCCACCCCGCCGCCCGGCACGAAAACCCGGCTGATGATGTCGCTATCGTCCCCCGGCGCGGTGGCCATCAGCAGCAGGTCGCCTGCCGGGCGGAGCGCGGCGAAATCGGGCGTCAGGGCGCGGATCGCGGCGGCGTCGCGATAGACGAACATGCCATAGCCACCGTGGCGCCAGCGCGTTTCCAACACATCGCCGCCCATCCCCGCCGCCAGATCGGGCAACGGCTTGGCCTGCGTCTCCCATGCGGGCAGTGACAGTTCATAGCCTGCCCCGGCCCGCACGACCGTCAGCACGCCGGCATGGCGGGTGCGGAAACGGATCGCATCCCAATCCCCCATGAGGACATGGCCGCTGGCGAGCGTGGCGTGGCCGCATAATTTGACCTCCACCGTCGGGGTGAACCAGCGCAGCGCATAATCTGCATCCGGGTCATCTAGGGTTGGAATCGTGAAGGCGGTTTCGGAGAGGTTGTTTTCCGCCGCTATGCCCTGAAGCGTCGCATCGTCGAGCCATTGATCGAGCGGCATGACGGCGGCGGGATTGCCGGTGAATGGCGCGTCGGCAAAGGCATCGACCTGGGTGAATGGCAGGCTGGGCATGGCGGGTTCCTTAGCAGGTAGAGGTGCCGTGATGCCGGGCGCGCAGGTGGGCGAACAGGGCCGCCCGCGCGGGATTGGCCGTCTAGCCCAGCAGCACCAACGCGCTGCACACTGCCAGCCCGACGATGATGTTGATCGGCACGCCGATCCGCACGAAATCGGCGAAGCGATAGTCGCCCGCGGCATAGACCAGCGCATTGGTCTGATAGCCGATCGGGGTGGCGAAGCAGGCCGACGCACCGATCATCAGGGCGATGACCAGCGGGCGCGGATCGACCCCCAATTGCTGCGCCAGCGCGATGGTGATCGGCGTGAGCAGTGCCGCTACCGCATTGTTGCTGAGCAGTTCGGACAGCAATAGCGCGAAGAAATAGATGATGAACACCAGCGACCAGACCGGCGCGACCGTCAGCAGCGGGGTAATCCAGCCGACCATCAACGCCACGCTGCCCGCCCGTTCCAGCCCAAGACCGACCGCCAGCATCGCAAAGATCAGGATCAATACGTCGCCGTCGATCGCCGCCCAGGCTTCTTCCGGGTCGATGCAGCGGGTGACGAGGATGACCCCAACGGCGATGAAGGCGGCCATGCCGATGCCGATCATGTCGAGCGCCGACAGCAGCACGACCGCCGCCATCGCCGCCATGGCGATCCACGCCTTGTTGCGGCGAAAGGCGCGGGTGCGGCTGATGTCGACGCCGATCAGGTGGGGATTGTCCTTGAGCGATCGGATTGCGTCGTCGCTGCCGGCGATCAGCAGCCGGTCCGCGCCGCGCACCCGCGCTTCGGCCAGTGCAGGGCCGGGCAGATGGCGCGACCGGTGGATGCCGATGATGCGGACGCGCAGGGCATGGAGGAAGGGAATGTCCAGCAACCGCTCCCCGATGGAAGGGTGGCTGGGGGCGACCATCGCTTCGATCACCGTACCTTCGCGCGCCGATGTGCTGGAATCGGCGGCCACGCCCAGATCGAACCCGCCCGATTCGCGCAGCGTCATGATGGCGGTGCCATCCGCCCGCACGATCAGCCGGTCGCCGGAGCGCAATTCTTCGGTCAGTATCTCGCGCCGCCTGATCTCGCCGCCGCGCTTAAGGCCGAGCAAGACGACCGAGGGGCTGAACAGGCCAAGCGCGCCAATCTCCCGCCCGATCAACTCGCTATCCTGCGGCACCACCAGTTCGGTGAGATAATCCTGCACGGTGCCGCCCGTCTCTCCGCTGATCGCGGGTGGATCGCTGGGCAGCAGGAAGGACAGGCAGAGCAGGGCAACAATACCGGCGGCCGCACCGGCCAGGCCATAGGGGGTGATGTCAAAAATGCCGAACGGCTCCATCCCCTGATCGGCAGCGATGCCCGCGACGATCAGGTTGGTCGATGTGCCGATCAAGGTGAGGCAGCCGCCCAGCACCGCGACCGTGTTCATGGGGATCAGCAATTTCTTGACCGGATAGCCGGTCGCCTGCGCCAGTTTGAACATGATCGGGATCAACAGCACGACGACGGGCGTGTTGTTGAGGAAAGCCGACAGGGAGACCGCCCCCAGCGTGACTTCGGCCAGTGCCAGCCGGGGATGTTTTTTGGCGCGGGCCATGATGATGTCGGCAACGCGATTGATCACCCCGGTGCGGATCAGCGCACCCGACAGCACGAACATCGCCCCGACGGTCAGCGGCGCGCTGTTGGAAAAGACGGAGAAGAGCGATTTTTCGTCGAGCAGGCCGAGCAGGGCAAAGGCGCAGGCTCCGACCACCGCGATGACCGTGGGCGAATAGCGTTCGCGTACGAAGGCGATGAACATCAGCGCCAGAATCAACAGGCCGATTTCCGCGCGATACACGCCCAGCAGCGCGGTGATGAAGTGCATCTGTGTCTGTCCCCCGGATCGCGGCGTCGCGTCTCCTGCCACGGGGTGAAACGAAATGGGCCAGCCATGGTTGCATGGCTGGCCCGTATCGCGGCGGTATGGGGACATTTTGTCGTCATGTCCGCGCTGTGCGTGGTGACGTTCCCCAGGCTTACGCTCTGCCGCTGGCCCTGTGGCGGGCCTGAAACGGAGCCTATCCTAAATTTGCCGAGTCGTCTCGCCTTTTCGGCGCAGGATCGCTTCGCTTTGGCGCGTCAGTCGGTTTCGGGGCGTTCGCCGCATTGGGCGCGGTGGAGCAGTTTCTGGTCGGCCAGTACCAGCGCCATCATCGCTTCGACCACCGGCACGCCGCGAATGCCGACGCAGGGGTCGTGGCGGCCCTTGGTGATGATGTCTGACGCTTCACCTTCACGGGTAACGGTTTCGACCGGGATCAGGATCGAGCTGGTCGGCTTGAACGCAACACGGACCTTGACGGGCTGGCCAGTCGAGATGCCGCCGGCGATGCCGCCGGCATGGTTGGCAAGGAAGATGGGGCCGTCATTGCCCGGTCGCATCGGATCGGCATTTTGCTCGCCGCGCAGGCTGGCGGCGGCGAACCCGTCGCCAATCTCGACACCCTTGACCGCGTTGATGCTCATCATCGCGCTGGCCAGTTCGCTGTCGAGCTTGGCATAGAGCGGCGCGCCCCAGCCAGCCGGGACGCCCGACGCGACACATTCGACCACGGCGCCGAGCGACGAGCCGTCGAGGCGGGCTTCGTCGACCAGCTTTTCCCAGCGCACCGCCGCCTGCGCATCCGGGCAGAAGAAGGGATTTTGTCCGATCAGCGCCGGATCGAAATTGTCATAGTCGATGGCGTCGCCGCCAATGGCGCTGACATAGGCGAAAATATCGACTTCGGGGATGACCGCCCGTGCCACCGCGCCCGCCGCGACCCGGCTCGCGGTCTCACGCGCCGACGATCGCCCGCCGCCGCGATAGTCGCGAAAGCCATATTTGGCGTCATAGGCATAATCGGCATGGCCGGGGCGATAGGCTTTGGCGACGTCCGAATAATCTTTCGATCGCTGGTCGGTATTTTCGATCATCAGGCTGATCGGGGTCCCGGTGGTCAGCCCTTCAAACACGCCCGACAGGATGCGGACCTCATCCGCCTCGCGCCGCTGGGTGGTGAATTTGGACGTGCCGGGCTTGCGCAGGTCGAGCCAGGGCTGAATGTCGGCTTCGCTCAGGTCCAGCCCCGGAGGGCAGCCATCGACGACCGCGCCGATCGCAGGACCATGGCTCTCGCCCCAGGTGGTGAAGCGGAACATACGACCGAATGTGTTGAAACTCATATTCCCCTCTCCCCTTGGGGGAGAGGGAGGGGCCCGCCCGGCGCAGCCGGGTGGGAGGGTGAGGGGTTTTGGCGCGCCGTCATCAATATTGTCTCCAACACCCCTTCGATATTGCTCAACACATCCGCATTGGCGAAACGGACGATGCGGAAGCCTTCTCGTGCCAGTCTTTCCGACCGATGCCGGTCGGCTGCTTCCCTAACGGCATGGTCATCGCCGTCAACTTCGATGACCAGACGGAGATCGGCGCAATAGAAATCCGCGATATAATCGACCAGCCAGACCTGTCGCCGGAATTTTAGACCTGCAAGCTGGCGGCTGCGCAACCTAGCCCAGAGCCGCCTTTCCGGCTCGGTCGGGTCGCGTCGCATGGTGCGAACCCGATTCAGGGAGTCTGGCGTTGCAGGGTCAGGTCGCTTCATTCCCCTCACCCTCCCACCGCTTCGCGGCGGGCCCCTCCCTCTCCCCTGAAGGGAGAGGGTCAGTTGTCACTTGTCCAGCGCGATGTCCGGGGCGTCCTCGGCCTTCATGCCGATGACGTTATAGCCAGCATCGACATGGTGGATTTCGCCGGTCACGCCGCTTGCCAGATCGGACAGCAGGTAAAGGCCTGCGCCGCCGACATCCTCGATCGTGACGTTGCGGCGCAGCGGCGAATTCAGCTCGTTCCATTTGAGAATGTAACGGAAATCGCCGATGCCGCTGGCGGCCAGCGTCTTGATCGGCCCGGCGGAGATAGCGTTGACGCGGATATTTTCCGGGCCAAGGTCCATCGCCAGATATTTGACGCTGGTTTCCAGCGCGGCCTTGGCCACGCCCATGACGTTATAATGGGGGATGACCTTTTCCGCGCCATAATAGCTCAGCGTCAGAATGCTGCCGCCATTGGGCATCAGCGCGCGGGCGCGGCGGGTGACTGCCACGAAACTGTAAGCAGACACGTTCATGGTCAGCAGGAAATTTTCCAGGCTGGTGTCGACATAGAGGCCGCGCAGCTCATTCTTGTCGGAAAAGCCGATCGCATGAACCACGAAATCCAGCCCGCCCCAGCGCGCCTCAATCTCTGCAAAGGCTGCGTCCAGCTTGCACATGTCAGTGACGTCGCAATCGATCAGAAAGTCTGATCCGACCTGCTCTGCCAATGGCCGGACCCGCTTGGCCAGCGCGTCGCCCTGATAGGAGAAAGCCAGTTCCGCGCCCTGTTCATGCAGCGCTTTCGCAATGCCCCAGGCCAGCGACTTGTCATTGGCCAGGCCCATGATGAGGCCACGCTTTCCTGCCATCAAGCCGTTCATATCGTCGTTCCATTCCCTTGGGTGTCCGGCTCTGCGGCCTCTTCCTCTTCGGGAAATTCCGCCAGCGCCGCATTCAGTTCCGCGCCAATTACCACGCCAAGCCCGACGAGAAAGAAAAAAATGAGCGTGATCATGACGCCCGCCAGACTGCCATAGGTGCGGTCATATCCGCCCAGCAGCGACAGGGTGGGCGGCAGCAGCAAGGTGGTTGCATACCACCAGAGCGATGTGGCGACCGCACCGGGCCATTTGGGAAAGCGGCGATCCTTGTACAGGGTCGGCGTCAGCGACACGAACAAAGACCAGAGCGCCACGCAAACGATGCCCATCGGCACCAGCTTGGCCGATGCCACCAGCGCGATCGCATCGTCGGCCCAGGGCAATATCTGTTGCAAAAACTGGTCGATGCCGGTGATGACGACCTGCAACGAGAAAGCGAACATCACCGCGACCACGCTGACGAGCGTGATGCCGACCGCGCCCAGCCGGTAGCGCCAGAAGGGCTTGGTGCTTTTGGTGCCATAGGCGCGGCGGAGAATGTCGCGGATCGTTTCAATCAGGCTGCCCACGGTCCACAGGCCGACCAGCGCGCCCAGCCACAGCAGCGGGCCGGAGCGGGCGGCCAGCACATCGTTGATCGGCTGGCGCACGACCTCCGCCACCCCGCTCGGCACGGTGGTCAGGAAGGCATTGACGGCCTGCACCCCATCCTGCGTCCGGCCAAAGATGCTGGCCACCGCCGCCGCGACGATGAAGAAGGGGAACAGCGTCATCAGCGAGAGATAGGCGAGATTCCCGGCATGGATGAACCCGTCGCTATAGGTGCCGACCGCGACCCGCTTGAAAATCTCGAACGGGTGCGATCCGGGGCGGACTCGGTTGATGTGGCGGTGGATATGACCCGCCATCCGGTGGCGACGGGATTCAGGCGACAGGGGCGAAGGCATGGGCATTCGCCCGATAACGCCCTAGACGCCCAGATGGGCGCGCACGGCCCGCCGGTCCTGCCAATTTTCCACCAGCGCCTGAATCGCCGGATCATCGGCGGGAACGTCGACCATCAGGGTGACGAGCTGGTCGCCGCGCGTGCCGTCCTTGCCGGTAAAGCCCTTGCCGCGCAGCCGCAGCGTCTTACCCGACGCAGTGCCGGCGGGCACGCCCAGCATCACCGGGCCATCGACGGTCGGCACCTTGACCTTGCCGCCCTTGACCGCTTCGTCCAGCGTGATCGGCAGGTCGAGCCGCACATTGTCGCCGTCGCGGGTGAAGAAGGGGTGCGGGCGCAGGTCGATCGTGACGATCGCGTCGCCCGCGCCGCCCGGTCCCTGCTGCCCCTTGCCCGACAGGCGCATCTGCGTGCCGTTTTCGACCCCGGCTGGCAGTTTCAGGTCGATGGTCTTGCCATCCTGCAGGGTGATCCGCTGCGGCGCCAATATGGCTGCGTCGGCAAATTGCACCGCCAGCCGGTAGGCGACGTTCGCGCCCCTGGGTTGCGGTGCCTGACGGCCAAAGCCACCACCCGCGCGACGCCCCGCCCCGCCGAACAATCCTTCGAAAATATCGCCGAAATCAGCGCCGCCCGTCTCAAAGCCGCCCGGCTGGCCGCGAAAACCGCCACCCCCACCGCCACCGCCAAAACCGAAGGGCGCGGTCGGATTGCCATCAGCGTCAATTTCACCCCGGTCGAAACGGGCGCGCTTGTCCTTGTCGGACAGCAGGTCATAGGCATTGGTCGCAGCGGAAAATTTATCCGCAGCCTTGGGATTGTCCCGATTCTTGTCGGGGTGCAATTCCTTGGCCAGCTTGCGATAGGCGGACTTGATCTCCGCGTCGGTCGCGCCGCGCGCGACGCCCAATGTGGAATAGGGATCGGCCATCATCTTACCTGTTGCGAAAAAGCATCACTTGGCGACTATGTGGCGGAGGATGGCGCGACATTCAAGCAATGGATGCGCGCCAAGCCCGCCATAACCCTGTTGGGGTATGCGCCCCGTCCCGCCAATTGTTAGCCGCCGCCTGTCTCGCGTGGGGAATGCGAGTATTTTGGGGGTTAAATCATGTTTCAGAAATTTGCTTGGGGTGCCGTGGCCGCCCTGTCGATGCTCGGCCCGATCGCGACCACCGCGCAGGCGCAGGTCGGCCCGCCGCCGCCAACGCCGCAGCAGCTCGACCAGCTGGAAAGCCTGTTCCGCATTGGCGTGACGCTGGGTCTGCCCGGCGGCGGCGCCCTGACCGACAGCTATGGCCTGGACATCGCCAATGACGGCCAGGATTTCATGAATCCGCAGCGTTTGCGCGAGCGTTATGGCGCGCAATATAATGATCTGCTGCCGGTCAGCGGCGTCATCGATTTTCGCGGCCTGCCAATCTATGGCTTTTATGACGCCAACAGCTCGGTATTCCGCATCTCTATCCCCGCGCTCGATGCGGAAGGCGAAACCTACCAGAACCGCTTCAACGGGGTAACGCGCCAGTCCTCCTACGACCTGTTCAACGAATATCTGGACGAGGTCGACAGCGCCGAAGCCGAGCGGCTCGTGCGCCTGCTCCTCAAATCGCTGGCGCGCTATTCGCCGGTCGATCCGCTCGCGGGCAACCCCAATTCGGTGCAGAGCGGCCTGATCCGATCCAGCCTGGACCTGTCGTCGGGCGATTCGGCGATCGAACAGGCGGCCAATGGCGGCACCAACACGGCGGGCGACCCGTGGATCGTCGGCGCCAATTATAGCGGCGGTTCGTCGGATGGCGGTCGCTATGACTTCATGCGCGTGGACGGCCGGATTGCGCGCAGCTTCCGCCTGAGCGAAGGCGGCCGCGCCCTGCTGAAATTCGATCTGCCGGTCAGCTATTCCGAAGTGAATGGCGCGCGCGCCGCGACCGCCCAGTTCGGCGTCGGTGTCGAATTTCCGCTGATCGCGCAGCGCTGGTCGCTCGAACCGCGGATCGGCTACGGCATCACGGGGTCGGATCAACTGGGTTCGCTCGGCCATATGATCTCCACCACGGTGGCCAGCCGCTATGTGCTGGACGGACTGGGCCGGGGTCGGCTGATCATCGGCAACATGATCGGCTACACATCGACGATGAGCACCGGATTTACCGGTTATAACGTCAATCCGGGCCTGAAAAACTGGGCATTCCGCAACGGGCTGGCCTATGACCTGCCGCTCAAATTCCGCGGGTTCGGGCGCAATACGTCGGTTCGGGCCAGCTATGCGCTGACGAACTATACCGGCGACAAGCTCTATTATAGCACTTTCCACGAAATGACCCTGTCGCTGGGCATCAGGGGCCGCGAAGAATCGGCGCGCAACGCCCGCGACCTCATCCGGCTGAACTTCAACCTGATCAAGGCTGGCGACTATACCAGCTGGTCGGCGGGTCTGGGTTTCCGCTTCTGAGGATGCGAGGGGGTGTCGCGCTGGCACCCCCTCCCCTTCGGTCAGCCCGTATCGACAGGGCCGCGTCCCGCCCCTAAAGACCGGGCATGACCGATCCCTTTGCCCTGTTCGACGACTGGTACGCCCAGGCGCGCGAGAGTGAAATCAACGACAGCAACGCCATGTCGCTCGCCACCGCAGACGCGGACGGCCATCCGTCGGTGCGGATGGTGCTGCTGAAAGGGCACGGCCCGGACGGTTTTGTCTTTTACACCAATTTTGAGGGGCGCAAGGCGGGCGAACTGCTGGCCAATCCCCATGCTGCCTTGCTGTTCCACTGGAAATCGGCGCGGCGGCAGATCAGGGTCGAAGGCCCGGTCGGCCCGGTCGATGATGCGACCGCCGACGCCTATTTTGCGACCCGCAGCCGCGATAGCCAGCTGGGTGCCTGGGCATCCGACCAGTCCCGCCCCCTGCCCGACCGCCAGACCTTCATGAACCGCTATGAGGCTGAACGAGCGCGGTTCGAGGGTGGGCCTGTGCCACGCCCGCCGCATTGGTCGGGCTTTTGCGTCACGCCGCAGCGGATCGAATTCTGGCAGGATCGCGAGCATCGCCTGCATGAGCGGCGGCTGTTCACCCGCGCGGGCGATGGCTGGAGCGAGGGTTTTCTCTACCCTTAAGCGCTTCTGACGCCACCATTTCGGACGAAGCGAGGCGCGGAAAGCGCGCGCTTGTTCGTCTATGCTGATGCCCCCTGACGCGCGCCGATTGCCGGTGGCCCATGGGCCTGTTAGGTGTCGGCCTGACAGACGTAAAAGAAGCGCGGAGCTTTGGCTCCAGCGGCCTAGAGGGACACGGATGCGTAACAGACTGACGGCCTTCATTCTCACCGGCATGGTCCTGGGGGTGATTGTAGGCTTCGCAGCCAATCTGTGGGTTGGCAGCGACAAGACGCTGGCCAAGGATGTGGCTGGCTATTTCCACCTGCTGGCCGACATATTTCTCCACCTGATCAAGATGATCATCGCGCCGCTGGTTTTCTCCACGCTGGTCGCGGGCATCGCCCATATGGGGGACAGCGCCGCGCTGGGGCGGATCGGCGGGCGTGCGCTTGCCTGGTTCGTGATCGCCAGCCTGATTTCGCTGACCCTGGGTCTGATCTTCGTCAATTTCTTTGCGCCGGGCGAAGGGCTGAACCTGGTCCGGTCGGGCGCGGAATCGGGCGTGAATACCGAAGCGCTCAATTTCCGCGACTTCATCCTCCACGTCTTTCCGACCTCCATGGTCGGTGCGATGGCGGAAAATTCGATCCTCCAGATCGTCGTATTCTCGTTGTTCGTCGGCGTCGCGCTGACCGCGATCGGCGAAAAGGGCAAGCCGGTCGTCACCGTCATCGAATCGATGGTCGAACTGATGTTGCAGGTGACCGGTTATGTCATGCGCGTCGCCCCCTTCGCGGTGTTCGGCGCGCTCGCGTCAGTGGTGACGACCGAGGGGCTGGGCGTGCTGGTCACCTTTGGTGAGCTGATCGGCGAATTTTATATTGCGCTGGGCGCGCTGTGGCTGCTGCTGTTCGCGGCGGGATCGATATTCCTGGGCAAGCGGATGTTCACGCTGATCCGTTATGTCCGCGAACCGATCCTGATCGCCTTCTCCACCGCATCGTCCGAAGCCGCCTATCCCAAGATGCTGGAGCAGCTGGACCGCTTCGGCGTGCCGCGGCGGATTTACAGCTTCGTGCTGCCGCTGGGCTACAGCTTCAACCTTGACGGGTCGATGATGTATTCCACCTTCGCGACCATCTTCATCGCGCAGGCCTATGGCATCGACCTGCCGATCGCGACCCAGATCACGATCCTGCTGGTGCTGATGGTGACCAGCAAGGGCATCGCCGCCGTGCCGCGCGCCAGCCTGGTGGTGGTCGCGGCCACGCTGGGCCAGTTCGACCTGCCGGTCGAGGGCGTCGCCTTCATCCTGGCGGTCGATCATTTCATGGACATGGGCCGCACCGCCACCAACGTGCTGGGCAACGCGATCGCCACGTCGGTCATCACCAAATGGGAAGGGATGCTGGAGGTCGAGGAGCCGATCGACGTCCCCCATCCCAAGGCGCCGGCGCATACCGCCGCGCATGGCCGCGCCGGGCTGGAGCTGGCCCCCGACATGGTGGATGACGAGCGCAAGGGGTAGTCATCGCCTTCTCCCCGCCGGGGAGAAGGATAGGAAGCCTTGGCGACGCAGTCGCTTAGGCGGACTTGGAAGAGGGGGTTCGACGCAGAGGCGGCTGGCTTGCGTTGGCTTGGCACACCCTCTCCCTCAAAGGGAGAGGGTTTAAGCCCTCACCACAACACCCCGCGCGCGGGCTTGAGCGGTTCCGGTGCAGGGTCGCCGATGGACTGGAGCAGGTCGATCTCGATCGTGCGGCACATGGCGTTGAGCGATACGTCATGCACGCTGTTGGCGAAGGGATCGACCAGATCGTCGCCGATCCGCAACACCGCCAGGAACATGAGGCCCGCAACGGTGGACCCCAAAGGCGTCGCCAGCCCCAGCGTCTCGACCAGCCCGATCGGCAGGAAGAGGCAGAAGAGATGGGTGAAGATAGTCGGCAGATAGCGATATTGCACCGGTAGCGGCGTATTTTTGAGCCGCTCCATCCCGCCCTGCGCATTGGCGATGTCGACCAGCACCGCCTCCATCTGGGTCTGCTGGATCGTGTCGATCCACCCTGTGCGCCGAGCAATGTCGATGCGCCGCCCGGTGCTGTCGAGCAGGCCGTTGGCCGGATTGGTGCGGGCCAGAGCCAGCCCCTTGTCCTTTTCCTCCAGGAAACGGGTGACATCGTCATCGATCGGCAGCCGCCGCAACTGGCAGCGCAGCGCGTTCACATAGGCGATCTGGCGCTTGACGATTTCGCGCTTCAAATCGCGCCCTTCGGGATCGGGCAGGAAATTGCGGGTCGCGCGCGCCAGGCTGCGCGAGGCGTTGATCATCGCGCCCCACAGGGTGCGCCCTTCCCACCAGCGCTGATAGGCCGAATTGGACCGGAACCCCAGGAACAGCGCCAGCGCGGTGCCGAAGATGGTCAGCGGCAGTTCGGGCGCCTTGAACGGCAGCACATAATAAGTGATCGTGACGGCGCAGTCCCACACGAACAGTAAGGTCAGCGGCTTCCACACTTCTGTCGCCATGCGGCGTAAGCTGGGGACGGGATCGACGATCATGCTGGTCTCCAAGGGACAGGACCGCGCTAACGCAAGAGGCGCGGAAAAGCTCCCTCGATGCTATAGCGAAATGACTGGCCTTTGGTGCAACCCGCACCGGTGCCGGACCGTTGGGCAGCTACGGTAACATAAGGACAGGCGATTGACCGGCACGAGCCCCGAACCAAGCGCTGAAACCGGCACAAGGACCGCGGCGGTATCGCTCCAGTGGCAGATGCTGGCCGGGTTCATCATCGGGCTGGTGGTAGGCCTTGCCGTCTATATGACCGCGCCGGATGCGCGCTGGGTCGATCATGTCACCACCTATGTCACCGGGCCGATCGGCCAGATTTTCCTGCGCCTGCTGTTCATGCTGGTCATCCCGCTGCTGGTGTCGGCGCTGATCGTCGGCATCGCCGAGATGGGGGAGATTCGCGCCCTGCGCCGCGTGGGGCTGCGCACATTGGTCTATACGCTGGTCGTGTCGGCCATTGCGGTGGCGGTCAGCCTGCTGGTGGTCGATCTGTTGCGGCCGGGCGCGGGGATCGACCCGGCCATGGCGCGGGCGATGCTGAGCGAGGCAGGACCGGGCGCGCAGGCGATACTGAGCCGGGGCAGTGACGCGCCGCAGGGGATGGCCGCCTTCATCGCGATCGTCCCCGACAATATCGTCGCGGCCATGGCGGGCAACGACATATTGGCGGTGATGGTCTTTGCCCTGTTCTTTGGCATCGGGCTGATGCTAGTGCGCACGCCGCAGACCCAATTGCTGCTAAGCGCGATGGAGGGCTTGCTGGCGGTGACGATGCGGCTGATGGGGCTGGTCATCCGCCTGGCCCCGATCGCCATCGCCTGCTTCATGTTCAACCTGGCCGCGCATTTCGGCTGGGACTTGCTGATCCGCCTGTCCGCCTATGTCGGCGTGGTGCTGCTGGCGCTGGCGATCCAGATGTTCGGCGTCTATTCGCTGCTGATCGCCTTCATCGCCAAACGATCGCCTTGGCGCTTCTTCGCCTCTGTGCAGGAGGCGACGGTCATGGCCTTTGCCACCGCCTCCTCCAACGCGACCCTGCCGACCGCCTTGCGCGTGGCGGAAGAGGAGTTGCGCCTGCCCCGCCGCATCGCCCGCTTCGTCCTGACCATCGGCGCGACCGCCAACCAGAATGGCACGGCGATGTTCGAGGGGATTACCGTGATCTTCCTCGCCCAGTTTTTCAGTATCGAGCTGAGCATCGCGCAACAGGTCATGGTGATGATGATGTGCATATTAGGCGGCATCGGCACGGCAGGGGTGCCGGCGGGATCGCTGCCGGTGGTGGCGATGATACTTGGGATGGTCGGCATCCCGCCCGAAGGGATCGGGCTGGTGCTCGGCGTCGACCGGCTGCTCGACATGTGTCGCACTGCGCTGAACGTGACCGGTGATCTGGTCGCGGCGACAGTGATCGCGGCGGGTGAGGAGGATCGGGCATGACAGCAAGGATAGCGGCGGCGATCGTGGCCCTGGTCGCGCTGGCGGGACTTGCGGTGCAATTCGGGGCGACGCTGGACCAGACCGGATCGGTCGCGGCCACACTCTGGGTGCTGCTGCGCTTCTTCACCGTGCTGGCCAATCTGCTGGTCGTGCTGACTTTTGGCTGGGTCGCGCTGGGTGGTCGGCCGCATCCACGGCGCTTGGCAGGGGTGGTGCTGGCGATCCTGCTGGTCGGGATCGTCTATGGGCTGCTGCTCCGCGGCCTACTGGAGTTGAGCGGCGGCGCATTGCTGGCCGATACGCTGTTGCACAAGGTGACGCCCGTGCTGGCTCCCTTGTGGTGGATCGGCTTTGCACGCCGCGGGCAGTTGCGCTGGCGCGACCCGTGGGGATGGGCGCTGTTTCCCGCGCTCTACCTGCCCTACGCGCTGCTGCGCGGCATGGTGGAGGGGCGCTATGCCTATCCCTTCATCGACGTCGCGAAGCTGGGTATCGGGGCAGTGCTGGTCAATGCCGTGCTGATCGCCATCGGCTTCGTCGCGGCAGGCCATGCACTGGTCTGGATCGACCGGCGCATGGCGGGGCGCCGTTAACGCAGCTTGGCGATATTTAACCCATCTTCCTTGGCGCGGGCCTTGGTTGATTCCTCGGTCCGGGTCAGCGCCTTGGCAATGGCTTTCAGGCCCATGCCCTTCTTCGCCAGCAGGTGCAGCTTCTGGATCTCGTCCTGAGTCCAGGGCTGCCTATGCCGTTCAAACTTTTCGGCCATCGCCCTTAATCCGCGAAGGGATCGCGCACCAGGATGGTATCCTCGCGCTCTGGGCTGGTGGATACGAGCGTGACCGGGCAGCCGATCAGTTCCTCGATCCGGCGGATATATTTGATCGCCTGCGCGGGAAGGTCTGCCCAGCTGCGTGCGCCGGCGGTGGTGTCGTGCCAACCTTCGATCGTTTCGTAGATCGGCTGTGCCTTCGCCTGATCCTGCGCATGGGCGGGCAGATAGTCGTAGGTCTGGTCGCCAATCTTGTAGCCGACGCAGATGTTGAGCGTGTCGAACCCGTCCAGCACGTCGAGCTTGGTCAGCGCGATGCCGGTGACGCCCGACACCGCGATCGACTGACGCACCAGCACCGCGTCGAACCAGCCGCAGCGGCGCTTGCGCCCGGTGACGGTGCCAAATTCATGGCCACGTTCGCCCAGCCGCTGGCCGGTGGCGTCCTCCAGTTCGGTGGGGAACGGGCCGGAGCCGACGCGGGTGGTATAGGCCTTGACGATGCCCAGTACGAAGCCCGCCGCATTGGGGCCAAGGCCGGTGCCGCTCGCCGCCGTACCCGCCACCGTGTTGGACGAGGTGACGAAGGGATAAGTGCCATGGTCGATGTCGAGCAGGGTGCCCTGCGCGCCCTCGAACAAGATGCGCTTGCCCGCCGCCTTGGCGCGGTTGAGCGTCAGCCAGACCGGCTTGACGAAGGGCAGGATGAAGTCGGCAATTTCGGTCAGTTCCGCCATCAGCGCGGCACGATCGATCGGCGGTTCGCCAAAACCGGCGCGCAGCGCGTCATGATGGGCGGTCAGCCGGTCCAGCTGCGGGCCGAGATCGTCGAGATGGGCAAGATCGCACACGCGGATGGCGCGGCGGCCGACCTTGTCCTCATAGGCCGGGCCAATGCCGCGGCGGGTGGTGCCGATCTTGCCAGCACCGCTCGCATCCTCACGCAGGCCGTCCAGGTCGCGGTGGAAGGGCAGGATCAGCGGGCAGGTTTCGGCAATCTGGAGATTGTCGGGCGTGATCGACACACCCTGCCCGGTCAGCTTGGCGACTTCATCGCGGAAGTGCCAGGGGTCCAGCACCACGCCATTTCCGATCACCGACAATGTGCCGCGCACGATGCCCGATGGCAGCAGCGAGAGTTTATAGATTTTCTCGCCGACCACCAGCGTGTGGCCCGCATTATGGCCGCCCTGGAAACGGGCGACGACATCGGCGCGCTCCGACAGCCAGTCGACGATCTTGCCCTTGCCCTCGTCACCCCATTGGGCGCCGATCACGGTTACATTTGCCATGGATACAGATCTCCGCCCGCCGCGCGGACCGGCCATGCCCTTCGACGGGACTCGACATGCCGGTAGGATCGATTGGGCGCCCGACAGAATTATGGGGCACCCTGTTCGCGCGGCGGTTAGCCCCGCGGCTGCCCCCAAGTCAAGTCAGAAGGCGCGAAGTTCCGCGCCATCGAGCCAGTGCGAGCAGCGCAGCGTCGCGCCATCCTCATCGCCCACCAGCGCGGCGACTGTGTGCCAGCCCTCGGCGCGCAGTTCCACGGCGCGCGTGGCATCCGCACCCAGTGGCAGGAACAGGCGCTTGGGTGCCTCGTCACCAAAGCCCGCGTCGATCAGCGGGTCGGGATAGAGCGAGAAGCCGATGGCGGGTTCGTCCTGCCCGTCGGCGCGCAATATGGCGTAGCTGCCGCCCCGGCCGATTTCGCCGATAAACCCTTCGGCAAAGATCGAGAAGCCGAACCAGTTTTGATATTCAAAGCCGTGTCGTTCGGTCGGGTCGAGCGTCAGGGTAATGTCCCAGCCGATCGGCTTGGCGATGGCGCGCAGGCCCGCGATGCGGCTGTCGATCGCCCCGCCCAGCTGCGCGTTGAAGGCTTCCAGCCGCTCCATCGCGGCGTGGAACGGGCCGGTCGCCTCGATCAGCGGGAGATAGGCGGCGGCTTGCGGGCCAAGCGCCACGAGCGCGCCCGCATCCTTGGCGTCGAGTTCGGTGCGGACCGCTTCCAGTTCGTCCGCCGCCAGCGGCAGCGGCCCGGCGGCCAGCATGTCGATGAGGTCGGGCAGGGTGAAATCGATGGTGAGACCGCTGACGCCTGCGGCCTGCAACGCCTCGATCGCGACGTTGACGATCTCGACTGCGGCGGCGACGCTGTCCGAGCCGATCAGTTCGGCCCCGACCTGCAATTTCTCCCGCTCCGGCCGCAACTGGTTGGCCTTGAGGCGGATCACCGGCCCGGCATAGGAGAGGCGCAGCGGACGCGGCGCGGTGGCGAGACGAGTCGCGGCAATGCGGCCGACCTGCGCCGTCATGTCCGGGCGCAGCGCCAGGCTGCGCTGCGACACCGGATCGACCGCGCGGACCAGATCCTGCGCGCGCATGGATTTGAGCCGCTGGGTCAGCGTATCCTCAAATTCCGCAAGCGGCGGCATGACCCGCTCATAACCATGGGTCGCAACCGTATCCAGCACGCGGCGGGCAAGCCGGGCGGAGGCTTCGGCCTGCGGTGGCAGGCGGTCGGATAATCCTTCGGGAAGAAGGCCGGGCGGGATCATGGTCATGGCTTGCGCCTTTAGCGGATTATACGACCAATTCTACTCCGTTCGTCCTGAGTAGCCATTGAGCGAAGTCGGAGTCGCAGACGACCGTAGGTCAAATGGCGTATCGAAGGATTGCGCGCTACCCTTCGATACGGGTCTTCGACTTCGCTCAACCCCTACTCAGGGCGAACGGAAGTTGAAATGGATCACGCGAAGCGCAGCACCTTGACCTGCTTCACGCCGGTCAGGTTGCAGATTTCCCAGCGGAGCGGTTCGGTGACGGTGCCGTCGACCGACAGCAGCAGCACGGCTTCGCCGCCCTGGTTGCGACGGCCGAGGTGGAAGGTGCCGATATTGACGTCGGCGGCGCCCAGCGTCGACCCCAGGCGACCGATGAAACCGGGCGCGTCCTGGTTGACGATGTAGAGCATGGTGCCGTCGAGGTCGGCCTCCACCTTGATGCCGAACAGTTCCACCAGACGTGGGCTTGCGTGGCCGAACAGCGTGCCGGCAACCGAACGCTGGCCGCTTTCGGTGGTGACGGTGACGCGCACCAGCGTCTGATAATCGCCTTCGCGGTCATGGCGCACTTCACGCACGTCAAGGCCGCGCTCCTTGGCCAGGAAGGGCGCGTTGACCATGTTCACCGTGTCCGAATAGACGCGCATCAGGCCCGCCAGCACGGCGGCGGTGATCGGCTTCTGGTTCAGTTCGGCGGCATGGCCCTCCACCTCGACCGCGACGCCAGTGATCTGGTCGCCTTCCAGCTGGCCGACCAGGCTGCCCAGCTTCTCGGCAATCGCCATATAGGGCTTGAGCTTGGGCGCTTCCTCGGCGCTCAGCGAGGGAACGTTCAGCGCATTGGTGATGCCACCGTCGAGCAGATAGTCGGACAGCTGATCGGCGACCTGCAACGCGACATTGACCTGCGCTTCATCGGTGGACGCGCCCAGATGCGGGGTGCAGATGAAGTTGGGGGTGCCGAACAAGGGCGATTCCTTGGCCGGTTCGGTCTGGAACACGTCGAGCGCGGCGCCCGCGACCTGACCCGAATCGAGCGCATCCTTCAGCGCGGCTTCGTCGATCAGCCCGCCGCGCGCGCAGTTGACGATGCGCACGCCCTTCTTGGTCTTGGCGAGATTTTCGCGGCTCAGGATATTGCGGGTCTGGTCGGTCAGCGGCGTGTGCAGGGTGATGAAGTCGGCCTTGGCCAGCAGCGTGTCGAGATCTGCCTTTTCCACGCCCATTTCGACGGCGCGTTCGGGCGTCAGGAAGGGATCGAAGGCCACGACCTTCATTTTCAGACCCAGCGCGCGGCTGGCGACGATCGAGCCGATATTGCCCGCGCCAATGAGGCCCAGCACCTTGCCGGTGACTTCCACGCCCATGAAGCCGTTTTTGGGCCACAGACCCTGCTGGGTCTGGGCGTTGGCTTCGGGGATCTGGCGCGCCAGCGCGAAGATGAGCGCGATGGCATGTTCGGCGGTGGTGATCGAGTTACCGAACGGGGTGTTCATGACGATCACGCCCTTGGCCGACGCATAGGGGATGTCGACATTGTCGACGCCGATGCCTGCACGGCCAATGACCTTCAGGTTGGTGGCGGCGTCGAGGATGTCCTTGGTCACCTTGGTCGAGCTGCGAATGGCGAGGCCGTCATATTGGCCGATCATGGCTTTCAACTCTTCGGGGGTCTTGCCGGTGATGACATCGACTTCGACGCCGCGCTCCCGGAAGATCGCGGCGGCGCGGGGGTCCATCTGGTCGCTGATAAGTACTTTGGGCATCTGTATTTCCTTTGGAAAATAGTCCCGTCATCCCCGCGCAGGCGGGGATCTATCTCCCGCCATTGCACCTGTCGATAGGCTGGGAGATGGATTCCCGCCTTCGCGGGAATGACGACTTTGTTTTAAATTAAGCGGCCTTCACGGTCGCATAGGCCCAGTCGAGCCAGGGGCCCAGCGCTTCGATGTCGGCGGTGTCGACGGTCGCGCCGCACCAGATGCGAAGCCCGGCGGGGGCGTCGCGATAGCCGGCGATGTCGAGTGCCGCGCCTTCCTTTTCCAGCAGGGCAGCGAAGGCCTTGATAAAGGCTTCGTCGGCACCCGCGACCGTCAGGCAGACGCTGGTTTTCGAGCGCGAGGCTTCATCGACCGCGAGATGGCCGAGCCAGTCGCGCTCCGCCACGATCTTGTCCAGAGCAGCAGCATTGGCGTCGCTGCGGGCGATCAGGCCAGCGGCACCGCCGATCGACTTGCCCCATTCCAGCGCGAAAATCGCATCCTCGACCGCCAGCATCGAGGGGGTGTTGATCGTCTCGCCCTTGAACACGCCTTCGGTCAGCTTGCCCTTGGAGACGAGCCGGAAAACCTTGGGCAGCGGCCAGGCGGGGGTGTAGCTTTCGAGGCGCTCGACGGCGCGGGGGCCAAGGATCAGCACGCCATGGCCGCCCTCGCCGCCCAGCACCTTCTGCCAGGAGAAGGTCGCGACGTCGATCTTGGCCCAGTCGATGTCATAAGCGAACACCGCGCTGGTCGCGTCGGCGAAGGTCAGGCCTTCGCGGTCTGCGGGGATGAAGTCCGCATTGGGAACGCGGACGCCCGACGTCGTGCCGTTCCAGGTGAACAGCACGTCGTTGCTGAAATCGACCGTCGACAGATCAGGCAGCTGGCCATAGTCGGCGCGGATCACGGTGGGGTCGAGCTTCAGCTGCTTGGCCGCATCCGTCACCCAGCCTTCGCCGAAGCTTTCCCAGGCGATGGTCGTAACCGGGCGCGCGCCCAGCATCGTCCACATCGCCATTTCAAACGCGCCGGTGTCGGAGCCGGGGACGATGCCGATGCGGTGGGTGTCGGGCAAGTTCAGCAATTCGCGCATCAGGTCGATGCAGTAGGCTAGGCGGGTCTTGCCAATCTTGGACCGGTGTGAACGGCCAAGCGACTCCGTGGCGAGCGCAGCGGCGCTCCAGCCCGGAGGCTTGGCACAGGGACCGGACGAGAAAAAGGGACGGGCCGGAAGGGTTGCGGGCTTTACGGCAGGCGCAACGGTGGCGTCAACGGCAGTCAAATCAGTCATGTAGCTTCTCCTTACAGAGAGCAGCGCGGCGTTGGGACCGCGTGGCCCGTCGGCCGCCCTAAAGATTTCGGCTGAACTGTCAAGCTGGTTGCAAAAACGCGACGAGCCGTGCGCCCCGTTAACCATCGGCAAGATTTGTCCTGCTACCATGGCTGGCTCCTGATAGAGCGGGCGATGACGATGAGGATGTTTCGGCGCGCGGCGCTGGCCGTGACGATGGCGATGATGCTGAGCGCGTGCGGCGGCGATCTGGTGCCGCGCGGGCGGGTGGCGCGAGTCTCCAAGCCCGTCCGACCGGCAGCGCCCCCGCCGATGGAAGTGCGCCAGTGCCTGGCGAAACTGAACGCGCAGGCGATCGCCTATACCCCGCTGCCCGACCGGACGTTCGGTGGCGGATGCAGCGCGGTGGGGAGCGTCAAGCTGATCGACTTTGGCGTGCCTGCGACCAACCTTGGCGCAATGACCTGCCAGTTGGCGGCCAATTTCGCCGCCTGGGCGCGCTATGGCGTGCAACCGGCCGCGCGCACCATATTGGGGACGGAAATTGTACGGATCGAGACGTTCGGCACCTATAATTGCCGCCCGATCGCGGGCAGCGGCAAATTGTCCGAACATGCGCACAGCAACGCGATCGACATTGCCGCCTTCGTGCTGGCGGACGGGCGGAGGATCAGTGTCGAACAGGGCTGGAGCGGCGACCGGGAGACGCGCCAGTTCCTGCAAGTCGTCCATGCCAGCGCCTGCAAGCGGTTCAACACCGTCCTCAGCCCCGATTATAACGCGGCCCATCACGACCATTTTCATTTCGACATGGGCGGGCGCGGCGGCTTTTGCCGCTGAGCGCTAAACAAAAACGCGGTGGGTTTTGCCGCTGAAATCTGTCCAGTTATGGATTGTGTTCCCGCGCAGGCGGGAAAACTGCTGTGAGCGGCCGCCTCCTTCTGCCTGAACGTAGCAGACTTGGCTTTGTCACTGCCGCGCACTAAGTTGGTGCGAATGACGAAGAAAGACATTGAAGAGTCCAAATTCCGCCCCGCACGGCAGGAGGCGGCAGACGCCCGCAAGGCGATCGACACACCCCAGACCAGCAGCAGCGCCTATCGGCTGGCCTTTCAGGATACCGAATTTCTGCTGCGCGACGATTTGCGCCCGGTCCGTTTCCAGCTGGAGCTGTTGAAGCCCCAATTGCTGATGGACGAGGCGCGAATCGAATCGACCTTCGTTTTCTATGGCTCCGCGCGGATTCCCGAACCCGATCAGGTGCAGGCGCGGATCGACGCTGCAACCACGCCAGAGCAGAAGCGGATTGCCGAAAATCTGGGCAAGAAGGCGCATTATTATGATGAAGCCCGCAAGCTGGCCAGCATCGCAGCGCAATATCCGGTGAATGAGGCGGGATGCCGCCACTTCGTCGTCTGTTCGGGCGGCGGACCCTCGATCATGGAGGCGGCCAATCGCGGCGCGGCCGATGTCGGCCAGACCACGATCGGCATGAACATCGTCCTGCCGCATGAACAGGCACCCAATCGCTTCGTCACCCCGGAGCTGAGTTTCCAGTTCCACTATTTCGCGCTGCGCAAGATGCACTTCCTGCTGCGCGCGCGGGCGCTGGCGGTGTTCCCCGGCGGGTTCGGCACGTTCGACGAGATGTTCGAGTTGCTGACCCTGATACAGACCGGCAAGATGAAGCCGATCCCGATCCTGCTGTTCGGCAAGGCCTTCTGGAACCGCGTCGTCGATTTCGAGGCGCTGGCGGATGAAGGCGTTATTGCGCCCGCCGACCTCAACCTCATCACCTGGGTCGAAAGTGCCGAGGAGGCGTGGCAGGCGGTGCAGGCCTTTTATCATGATAGCGAGCCGCTGGGGTGCGGCTGACCCCCTCTCCCCATGGGGAGAGGGAAGCGAGACTTGGCGGCTTTGCCGCCTAGTCGCAGCCGGAGAGGGGGTGCGCCGCACGCCATGCCCATCCCCCTCTTCCAACTTCGCCTAAGCCCTTCAGGCCAAGGCTGCGTATCCTTCTCCCCACGGGGAGAAGGTTTGTTGTGGCTCTTGCCCTCGCCCGCGCACAGGACTAGGGCGCGGCCATGCTTGGCGATCTGGCCCATGTCGACACCTGGATCTTCGATCTGGACAATACGCTCTATCCGGCGAAGGCGGACCTGTTCGCGCTGATCGACGTGAAGATGGGCGAATTTATCCAGGGGCTGCTGGGGTGCGACCCGGTGGTCGCACGGCAGACGCAAAAGCGCTATTTCATGGAGCATGGCACCACCCTGTCGGGACTGATGCACCATCATGGTATCGAGCCGCGCGAATTTCTCGACTATGTCCATGACATTTCGATGGACCGGCTGGCGGTCGATGCCGATCTCAACGCCCATATTGCCGCTTTGCCCGGCCGCCGCCTGATCTTCACCAATGGCGATGCGGCCTATGCGGGTCGCGTGCTGGAGAGGCTGGGTCTTTCAGACCTGTTCGAGCAGATCCACGACATTCACGCCTGCCAATATGTGCCAAAGCCCGACCCGTCGGGCTATGCCGAACTCTGCCGGGTCCATGATGTCGATCCGACCCGTGCCGCCTTTTTCGAGGATATGGCCCGCAATTTGCGGCCCGCCAAGGCGATCGGCATGGCGACGATCTGGGTCAATAATGGCTCCGAAGCGGGCAATCACGACCATCATCCCGATTTTATCGATTTTGAGACCGACCATCTGAGGCCTTTTCTGGCCAGCATCCTTGGGGAAAATGCATGACCGACCTGCAAACCATAATCGACGCCGCCTGGGAGGACCGGGCCAATGTGAGCCTGACCACGCAAGGGTCGGTGCGCGACGCCGTGAACGACGCGCTGGCGCTGCTCGACAGCGGCAAGGCCCGCGTCGCCGAGCCGGTGGACGGCGGCTGGCAGGTCAATCAGTGGCTGAAAAAGGCGGTGCTGCTTTCCTTCCGCCTCAACGACAATGCGCTGATCGAAAACGGCCCCGGTGGCGGCTTCTGGTGGGACAAGGTGCCGAGCAAATTCGCCGGATGGGGCGAGGCGGAGTTCCGCGCCGCCGGTTTCCGCGCGGTGCCGGGTGCCTTTGCCCGCGCTGGCGCGCATATCGCCAAGAATGCGATCCTGATGCCCAGCTTCGTCAATATCGGCGCGTTTGTCGATGAAGGCACGATGGTCGACGCCTGGGTGACGGTTGGCAGCTGCGCCCAGATCGGCAAGAATGTCCATCTGTCGGGCGGCGTCGGCATTGGCGGCGTGCTGGAGCCGTTGCAGGCCGACCCGGTTATCATCGAGGATGACTGTTTCATCGGCGCGCGGTCCGAAGTGGTCGAAGGCGTCCGTATCGGCAAGGGATCGGTCCTGTCGATGGGCGTATTCATCGGCCAGTCGACCAAGATCATCGACCGCAACACCGGCGAGATTTTCATGGGCGAAGTGCCGCCCTATTCGGTGATCGTCCCCGGCAGCCTGCCCGGCAAGCCGCTGCCCGACGGCACCCCCGGTCCCAGCCTCTATTGCGCCGTGATCGTCAAGCGGGTGGACGCCCAGACCCGGTCCAAGACCGGGATCAACGATCTGCTGCGGGACTGATTGGTCCGGGGGGCGTCCCGTCGATAGCCCCCTCCGTCAGCCCTGCGGGCTGCCACCTCCCCGTGTCGGGGAGGATCATTCCAGCGCCAGCAGCGCAAACGTCGCCAGCCAATGTTCCCCCATATAGTCGCCTGCGACATGGGGCAGGCTGGCGGCGATGTGGCGTTCCGCTGCATCTAGGGCCAGCCCCGCAACCCGGTCGTCCGGTCCCAGCGCCGCGGCAATCGCGCGCCAGCACCAGGCGCGGCTGAGGTTCAGGCCATCGAGATGGGCGATCTTGCCGTCGCTGCGGTCGGACACGGTCGCGGGGGTGAATAAGGTCGCCGGTTCGCCCTGTGCCAGATGGGGCAGGAAGGCGTGGAACCAGTCGGCGAAATCGGCGCGCGGCAGCAGGCGGCTCATCAGCAGCGCCTCGCACAAGGCAGGCGAGAGAAATTCGTCGCCGCCCGGCTCCCATGCCTGACAGGCGCGATCCTTGCCGAACCAGTGCAGCGCCCGGTCGCGGATCAACGCCACCAGCGCGGGATCGCGCGTCTCGGCCCATTCGAGGGCCAGCACCAGCGCGAAGGCGATGTTGAAATGGGTGCCGACCCGCAGCGGATAGGTGAGCTTGGGCAGGAAGCCATGGAAACGCGCCGCGAACGCCAGCGCTAGCGGCTCGACCGCTGCTGCCCAGGGCTTATCATGCCGCGCCAGTTCGCCATGCAGCGCCAGCGCCCATGCCCAGCCATAGGGCCGCTCGAAACCGGTGGCGGTGGGCCGCGCGAGAAAGGCGAGTTCGCCCGCCACCTTGTCCGGCACCAGCATCACGTCGGCCTGCGCCCGGATCGCAGCGGCCTGTGGCATGTCCGGGTAAAGGCGCAGCAGGCGCATCACCTGCCACCAGCCATGGACGCAGCTGTGCCAGTCGAAACTGCCGTGGAAGATCGGGTGATGATCGGCCGGTTCTCGCGCATCCTGCGGTCCGGCCAGCACCAGATCCATCTTATAGGGATAGCGCCGCCCCAGATGGGACAGGGTCAGCGTGGCAAAGCCATTGGCCATGTCGGGGGTCAGATGCATCATGGGAAAGCCAGCCAGTAAATGAGGGCTATATTGACGGCGAGCAGCGGCAGGGCGGTGCCGACCTGCTGCCTAATGACGCCATGTTTGTCCTTGAGTTCCAGCAGGGCGGCGGGGACGAGGTTGAAATTGGCCGCCATCGGCGTCAGCAACGTGCCGCAGAAACCCGCCAGCATCCCGATGGCGCAGACGATCGCGGGATCGCCATGATAGGTGCGGATCAGCAGCGGCATGCCGATCGCGGCGGTCATCACCGGGAAGGCCGCAAAGGCATTGCCCATGACGATGGTGAAGAGCGCCATGCCAAGGCCATAGGCGATCACTGCGCCTAAGAGACTGCCCTGCGGGATCGCCTGGCTGACCAGCCCGCCGACCGCGTCGCCCACCCCTGCCAATGCGAATACCGCGCCCAGGCTGGCGAGCATCTGCGGCAATATCGCCGCCCAGCCGACCTGATCCATCAGCCGCCGCCCCTGTTGCAGCGGCACGACTGGCGAGGCGCGCAGCCACAGGCACCCCGCGATCAGCGCGATCAGCACGCCCAGCGCCAGCGCGATCAGCGTCGCCTGCTTGCCATCGACCCAGCCGGGCATCTCCTTGAACAGCAGCGTGCCGACCAGCGCGGTTACCGGAATGACCAGCGCAATGACGAAAAGCCCGTTGCCAAAACGTCCTGCCCGTTCCTGCCGCTCCGCTTCCGCCACCGCGCCGCTGCCCCGGCCCAACCCGGATGCGGCCAGTCCCACCAGCCCCAGCACCAGCACGCCATTGCCAAGGTCACCCAGCGCATCCCCGGCCCACATCGACAGCGCCAGCAAGGCCCAGAAAGCAGCCGTTCGCCGCGCACGCTTATTGCTGTTGTCGCCGACGCCCAGCAACGCAAAGGCGGCAAAAATCGCGCCTGCCAGCGCATAGACCCAATGGAGCGTGATCATGGCCGATCCGCCCGGTTCAGACGACGATCGAGCCGCCACAGCCTGAACCCGTGGATCAGGAAGGCGGCGATCGCGGTCGGGATCGCCCAGACCGACAGTTGGAGCGGTTCAAGGCTGATGCCATATTGCTCCAGCAGTCCCTTGATCAGCAGGATCGATCCGATGGCGAGGAAGATATCCTCGCCAAAGAACAGCCCGACATTGTCGGTCGCCGCCGCCATCGCCTTGACCTTCTCCCGCTCCGCATCGTCCAAATCGCCCGACTGCCGTTCAGCGGCGGCCTCCGCGATCGGCGCGACGAGCGGGCGCACGGTCTGCGCATGGCCCGCGACCGATGTCAGCCCTACGGCGGCCAGCCCCTGCCGCACCAGCAGATAGCCGGTCAGAAACCGACCCACCGTCGCCCCGCGCATCCGCCCGATCAGCCCGCGCGCCCTCTCCTGCAACCCGTGCGCCTCCAGCAGGCCGACGACCGGCAGCACAATCCAGATGATGCTGACATAGCGCGCCTCGTTGAACGCCTTGCCAAAGGCCGCGAGGATGGCGACCGGATCAAGTCCGGCGGCGATCCCCGTGACGACCGCCGACGCCAGGATGACGAGCAGCGGATTGAAGCGCAGCACGAAACCCGCAACGATCACCGCAATGCCCAGCAGCGCCCACATCAGCGCAGCTTCCTAATAGCCAGCCTCGATCGCCAGCCTGATCCCCTCCGCCCCGGTCCGCACCCCAAGCGCCTTCAGCATCGCGGCGCGGTGCATCTTCACGGTGCGTTCGGTCAGGCCCAGATCCCAGGCGATCTGCTTGTTGAGCTTGCCCGCCGCCATCGCGATCAGCACGTCGCGCTGGCGCGACGTCAGCGCGGCGATCCGTTCGCGCGCGCCCGACGATCGCTCCGCCCCGGCAACGTCCGGGGTTTCCACCGCCATTTGCGACCCCAAAAAATAATCCAGTTCGCCATCGACGCCAAAGATCGGCGCGACCATCACAGCGTTGCGGAACGGCGTGCCGTCCTTGCGATAGTTCAATATTTCCACCAGCACCGGCCGCCGTTCGCGCACGCCGGTGCGGATCGTCTCGGTCAGCCAGGGTTCGGTATCCGGCCCGGACAGGAAGCGGCAATTGCGGCCGACGATTTCATCGCGGGTATAGCCGGTCAGCGCGATGAACGCTTCGTTGCATTCGACAATCGGATTGTCGGGCAGGCGCGGGTTGCTGATCACGGCGGCGATCGCGCTGTTGGCGATCATTTCGGACAAGGACATGGTCACTCACAGACTGGCGGGCGATCGGCGGATGCGATGCCCCTTTGGGCATGTTGCCCCAAATGCCCTGCCTGCCGCAAGCAGGCTGCATCAGGCCCCTGATGAACGAAAGGGAAAGGCCATGAATTTCATCCCCGGCGATCTTGGTGATTATGCCTTCGACGATGAAGGACGCCCGCTCGTGCCGCAGGCCGTGCAGGATGCGGTGCGCACGCTTATTCGCTGGGCCGGGGACGACCCGGAACGCGAAGGCTTGCGCGATACGCCGGCACGGGTCGGCCGGGCATGGCGCGACTATTGCACCGGTTATGAGGAAGATCCCGGTCGCCATCTGTCCCGCACGTTTCAGGAAGTGGGCGGTTATGACGAGATCGTGCTGCTGAAGGACATTCCGTTTCAGTCGCATTGCGAACATCATATGGCGCCGATCACCGGCAAGGCGTCGATCGCCTATCTGCCGCGCGACCGTGTGGTGGGCATATCCAAGCTTGCCCGCGTGCTGCACGGCTTTGCCCGGCGGTTGCAGGTGCAGGAACGGCTGACGGCGGAAGTCGCGCAGAGCATTCAGGACCATCTTCAGCCCCATGGCGTTGCCGTGGTGATAGAGGCGCAGCATGGCTGCATGACCGGCCGGGGCGTGCGCACCCCCGGCGTCGCCATGGTCACCAGCCGCCTGCTCGGCTGTTTTCTCGACGATCGTGCCAGCCGCCGCGAACTGCTTGCCCTGATGGGCTATTGACGGTGGGTTATTGAAACGGGGCATGACAGGGTGACGCTAGCGATCATAGGCGCGGGCATGGCAGGGCTGGCCTGCGCGGACCGGCTGGCGGAGGACGGCGTTGCCGTGCGCCTGTTCGACAAGGGGCGCGGACCGGGCGGGCGCATGTCGACCCGCCGGGTGGAAACCTCCGCTGGCACCGCGAGCTTCGACCATGGCGCGCAATATTTCACCGTGCGCGATCCTTTGTTCCGTGATCAGGTCGATGCCTGGGCTGCGGTCGGGGTCGTCGTCCCTTGGCCCGAAGCCGGTGCCGACGCCTGGATCGGCAACCCGGCCATGAATGCGCCGATCCGCCATATGGCGGCAGCCCATCGGGTCGATTTCCAGCATCATGTCCATGGCCTGCAACGCGACTCGGCGGGCTGGTGGGTGCGGCTGGACACGGGCATGGAAGGGCCATTTGACGCCGTGATCGTCGCGCTGCCGTCCGAACAGGCCGCATCCATATTGGGCTTGCACGATCTGGCGATGGCGCGGGTGGCGATGACGGCGCGCTCGCAACCCTGCTGGACCGCAATGATCGCCTTTGCCGAGCCGGTCGATCTGTCGGTCGATCATGTCAGCGGCGGCGGCATCCTGTCCTGGGCGGCGCGCAACAGCGCAAAGCCGGGCCGCGATGGGCCGGAAGCCTGGGTCGTGCAGGCCAATGGTGCCTGGTCGGCGGCGCATCTGGAAGAAAGTCCGCACGTCATCGGTCCGCTGCTGCTCGATGCGCTGGCGCAAATGACCGGCGGCGCAGGATTACCGCCTGTGGCGCATCTGACCGCGCATCGGTGGCGCTTTGCCATGACGCGCGGCACCGACAATGGCGCGCTCTGGAACGACCATATCCGGCTGGGCGCGTGCGGCGACTGGCTGCTGGGGCCGCGCGTTGAACTGGCCTGGCTGTCCGGCCGGATGCTCGGCGCGCAGGTGGCGCAGGATATGTCGCTACCGCTCGCCGAGTCCGGCTGAAGCTCTAATCCACGAAATTACCCGGTCGGGCGAACGCTGCGATTTCCTTGCGATCGCTCGGCACTTCGCGCGCCTGCAAGGCTTCGGGTAGCACCGACTTGTCGCCAATCCGCCCGATCGCCACTGCCGCCTCGATACGGAAACGATCCGGCACGGCCAGTTCGGTGCGGGCGGCGTCGAAATCCACGCCGCTCATCGCATGGGTATGATAGCCCAGCCGGGTTGCCTGCAACGCCAGCAAGGCCCAGGCAGCGCCTGCATCGAAGCTGTGGCTGTGCGACGGCTTGAAATCGTCCGATCCCGGCGCGGCAGTCAGCGTGTCGGACAGGACATAGACCAGCGCGCCTGCATGTTGCACCCAGCTCTGGTTGAACGGCACCAGCACGCCGAGAAACCGGCTCCAGTCCGCGCTGTCGCGATGGGCATAGAGAAAACGCCAGGGCTGATAATTGAACGCCGACGGCGCCCAGCGGGCCGCATCGAACAGCGTGTCGAGGTCCACCTGCGGAATTGGCGAACTGTCAAAAGCGCGTGGCGACCAGCGTTCCAGAAACAGCGGATCGACCGCGCGGGTCACGGTGCGGGGGTTGGTGGCCATGAAGGCTCCTTGCATGAACGTGAAAGACCGGCGCAATATAGGGTGGATATTGCGGTTGCGAAGGGGTCAGCGCATCGCTTCACACGGCTGGCCGGACAGATCGCCCGGATCGCGCGCCCGCATGAAGGCGTCGGCGTCCCGTTCCAGCAGGACCACCGTGGGTTCGCGCAACAGCGCCTGCGCCAGTCGCGCCCGCAACCGGGCAAAGCGCCCATCCTGTCCCTGCCGTTCGATCATGCATCCTCCGCGCCGACTCATGCAGCTTATCTATCGATCCTATAGACAAACGTCGCTCAAGCAATGCTGGGGAGCAGGACAGAAATGCTTTTGCGCGGAGTTGCGCCGCGGCCATCCCATTGTCGAGGCGTTCCCCCAAGCCATGGGCATGAGCGTTGCAGCACGCACAATGACAGATCCGGCCTTGACCGATCCGGTCGCTGCCTGCTTCACCTGACACTGCCCCAGTCGCTCATCCTGTCCGATCCCCCGTTGACGGAAACCATCCATGACCCTGCGCCACTGCCTGCTCATCATCGACGACGAACCGCAGATCCGCCGCCTGGTCCAGGCCGCGCTGACCCGCGCGGATTATGACACGGTGGAAGCCGCGACTGCGCGGGAGGGAATGGAGGCATTGCGCAGGGTGCGTCCTGCGATAACCCTGCTCGATCTGGGCCTGCCCGATCGTGACGGGCTGGAACTGGTGCCGCTAATCAAGAAGGAGACGGACACCACGCTGATCATCCTGTCGGCGCGCGACGCCACGGACGAGAAGGTCGCGGCGCTCGATCTGGGTGCGGACGATTATCTGACCAAGCCGTTCGACACCGACGAACTGCTGGCGCGGGTGCGGGTGGCGTTGCGCAACCGGCTGGCCCGCGCGGGCGGCGCGGCGCAGTTGCAGGTCGGCAATATCGGCATCGACCTGCTGGCCCACATCGTGACGCGCGACGGACAGGAAATCCATCTGACGCCCAAGGAATATGGCGTTCTGGCCCAGCTTGCCCGCTTTCCCGGCCGGGTGATCACCCACAAGCAGATCATGGACCAGGTCTGGCCCAATGAATATGCCCATCATGTCGAATATCTGCGCGTCCTGGTCCGCAGCCTACGCCAGAAGCTGGAGGCAGACCCGCAACGACCGCAGATCATCTGCAACGAACCGGGGATCGGCTATCGCCTGAAAATGACGGATATTGGGGCATGACCGGTGTCTAAGGCGATGATCGCCGGAATCGGGTCAGGCCGGTCTGGCAGGACCGGCCACCCGTCTCCATTACGGGCTGGCCCCGCTCCCCAGGAGCGGGTGCCTGCGATAGCATCAGCGCTGGGCCAGCTGGACGCTCGACTTGCGGCTGATGGTCAGGCCATTGCGCGCCCATTCGGCCTTCGACTGGCACTGGGTCACGGGGATCAGCGAACCGGTCACGGTTTCGCGGAAGCAATAGCGGTCGGTCTTGGCGTCATAGGTCACCTTGGCCTTGCCAAAGCTGCCCTGCGCCGCGGCAAAAGCCGGGGTGCTGGCGGCCGAAACGGCGAGGGTGGCGGCGACAACGGCGGCGGCGAAAGCGATGGTCTTCATGATATATGTCCTTCCCTGAACAATGATTGGCGATCCGTTTTGGATCATGCCAACAGCATTGCAGGAGGCGTGCCAGTTTGAAAAAATCCCGGAAAAACAAGATTTTTCAAGGCGCTTTGTTAAAATACGCTGAATATTTTACCAGAAGTTAGGATTTTATCCGAATTATCTGAAAATATTTCGCATAAAAGTCAGAAATCGCCGGGAGCGTCCTTTGCGGGCGCAAAAACCACCGACGCGTCGCCCTCGCGCCAGGGCGCGATGCGCACCATGGCGGCGGCGAACAGCGGGCTTTGCAAATGTCCGTCGAGCCAGCGGCGCAGATGGGGCAGCGGTTGCGCTGTAAACCAGGCCGGGTCGATCGCTGCGAACTGGCGGACGAAGGGGACAATCGCCATGTCGGCCAACCCCCGCGTCGCGCCGCATAGCTGATCGCTCCCGCCCAATCGCCGGTCGAGCCTATGCAACCAGTCAAGCGCCGCGGCGCGATGGACCGCCGGATCGCTGCCATGGCGGTCGGGATATTTGGTGCGGTCCAGATGCGCCTTGAACGGACCGTCATTGGCCGCGACCAGCCCGACATCGTCGCGCATCAGCCACCCCTCCGGGTCGGACCGGCTCAGCGCCCAGCGCATGATGTCCAGACTCTGGTCGATCACCTGCCCGTCGGGCAACACCAGAACCGGCACCGTCGCCTTCAGGGACGCCTGCCGCAGTGCATCCTGCTTGTCGCGCAACACGACTTCGCGCAGCACCACCGCCTGCCCGCTCACCAGCAAAGCCAGCCGCGCGCGGATCGCATAGGGGCAGCGGCGGAAGCTGTAGAGGATGGGAAGCGACGACATGAGGACCATCATCCCTATCGTGCAAAATCCCTGTTCCAGCAATGGTTTCAAGGGAAACTGGCGGAGAGGCAGGGATTCGAACCCTGGGTACCGTCACCGGCACGCCGCATTTCGAGTGCGGTGCATTCGACCACTCTGCCACCTCTCCGCAGAAGGCCGGGACATACGGCTTTTCACACAGGAAAAGCCCGTCCCAACCGGGTCGAGCGCGGCCATTAGCGAATGATTCCCGCCTTGCCAAGCAGCCTTGTCGGTATTTTTCTTGTGTGACGGGCGAACACTCCTAAATTGGCCCTATGAAAGACACGATTCAGATTTTCGGCTCTGGCGTCACCGCCCCGCCGATTGTCCATGCCCGCTTCAGCATTGGCGACGTCGTCAAGCACCGCCTGTTCGGCTTTCGCGGCGTCGTGTTCGATATTGATCCGGTGTTCGCCAATAGCGAGGAATGGTATGACGCCATCCCCGAACATGCGCGGCCGGACAAGGAACAGCCCTTCTACCATCTGCTCGCCGAAAATGGCGAATCCAGCTATGTCGCCTATGTCAGCCAGCAGAATCTGGTGACCGACGACAGCGACGAGCCGGTCGATCATCCCGCCATTACCGGCATGTTCGGTGCCTATGCGGACGGCAAATATCGCCTGCGCCCGCTCCATCGCCACTAGGGCGATCGCAGCCTTGCTGCTGGCGCTCGCGCTCCCCGGCGCGGGCGGTGCGCAGGCGCAGGACCGACCGCCCAATGCCGACCCGGCCTTCCCTTTCGCGCGGGAGATTGAGGCCTTTGCCAAAGCCAATGCCGCCAGCCCGCCGGTGGATGGCGCGACCCTGTTCCTGGGCAGTAGCAGCATCCGCCTGTGGGACATAGCGGCCAGCTTTGCCGACATTCCCACCGTCAATCGCGGCTTTGGCGGGGCAAGCACGCCCGATGTGCTGCGCCATTATCGCCGCCTGCTGCCGCCGATCCAGCCGCGCACGATCGTCGTCTATGTCGGCGAAAATGATCTGGCCGCAGGCGCGAGTCCCGACAAGGTCGCCGACGACATATTGACCCTGCTCAAACGGCTGCGCACCGATTATCCGCGTGCGCCGATCGCTTTCCTGTCCTTGAAGCCCAGCCCGATCCGCTGGACGCTGTGGCCCAAAATGGCGGCGGTCAACCAGGCGATTGCCGAGCGTGCCGGGGCGGATCGCTTCACCTATCTCGACGTCGGCAGCGTGCTGCTGGCGCGCGACGGCCTGCCAGACGCATCGCTCTTTCGCCCCGACGGGCTGCACATGAACCCACGGGGCTATCAGCGCTGGACACATCTGATCGACCATTGGCTCGATCGCGTCGCGCCTGGTGCGGGCGCGACAAGAAAGGCGTCATAAACCGCTCGATCGCACTTTCCGATTGATCCAAAACCAAGCAACATTATTACAAGTTCCAACGACAAGCGCCAAGCCAAGGGGATTCAGGGTGACAATGGAGAAGGCACAGGCCAGCGCGATGGCCGAACTGACGCTGCGCGGGGTCATTCTCGGCGCGCTCATCACCCTGATCTTCACTGCCGCCAACGTCTATCTGGGCCTCAAGATCGGGCTGACCTTCGCCACCTCGATTCCCGCCGCGGTCATCTCCATGGCGGTGCTGCGCCTCTTCGCCACTGGCACGATCCTGGAAAACAACATCGTCCAGACCATCGCATCGGCCGCAGGCACATTGTCGGCCATCATCTTCGTGCTGCCCGGCCTTGTCATCATCGGCTGGTGGCAGGGTTTTCCCTACTGGCTTTCCGCCTGCACCATCGCGCTGGGCGGCATATTGGGGGTCATGTATTCGGTGCCGCTGCGCCGCGCGCTCGTCACCGGATCGGACCTGCCCTATCCCGAAGGCGTCGCCGCCGCCGAAGTGCTGAAAGTCGGAGCCGGATCGCGCCTCGGCGAGGAAGAGAATAAGCGCGGCCTGTCTGCCATCCTGCTGAGCGCGCTCGCCGCCGCCGCCTTCTCCATCATCGCCAAAACCAAGCTGCTGGCCGAGGAAGCCGCCACCTTCTTCAAATTCGGCGCGGGCGCGACCTCCATGTCGACCAGCTTCTCCATGGCGCTGATCGGCGTGGGTCATCTGGTCGGCCTGTCGGTCGGCGTTGCCATGTTCGTGGGCTTGCTGATCAGCTGGGTCGGCATCGTCCCCTATCTGACCACGCCCGTCCCTGCGGGCGCGGACCTGGCCGAACTGGTCGGCACCACCTTCCGCATGAAGGCGCGCTTCATCGGCGCTGGCACGATCGGCGTCGCCGCAATCTGGACCCTGCTCAAGATTCTTGGCCCCATCGTCAGCGGTATCCGCTCGGCTCTCGTCGCCAATGCCACGCGCAAGGCGGGCAATGCCGCCAGCCTCGCGCTGACCGAGCGCGATCTGCCGATCGGCATTGTCGGCGGCACCATCGTCGCGTCGATGCTGCCCATCGGCGTGCTGCTCTGGATTTTCGCGCAGGGCGGCCCCATCGCAGCCAATCCCATTCCGGTGATCGCGCTGACGCTCGCCTATGTGCTGGTCGCGGGCATCGTCATCGCCTCGGTCTGCGGCTATATGGCGGGCCTGATCGGCGCGTCGAACAGCCCGATTTCGGGCGTCGGCATCCTCGCCGTGCTGGGCGCGTCGCTCATGCTGGCGGCGATTTACGGATCGGGCGGCGACCCGGATCGCAGTCAGGCGCTTGTTGCCTATGCGCTGTTCACCACCGCCATCGTGTTCGGCATTGCCACCATTTCCAACGACAATCTCCAGGACCTCAAGACCGGCCAGCTGGTCGGGGCGACCCCGTGGAAGCAGCAGATCGCGCTGATCCTGGGCGTGCTGTTCGGCGCGCTGGTGATCCCGCCGGTGCTGGACCTGCTCAATAGCGCCTTCGGTTTTGCAGGCGCGCCGGGTGCCGGACCCAACGCCCTCCCCGCCCCGCAGGCCGCGCTCATCTCCGCGCTGGCCAAGGGCGTGCTGGGCGGCGATCTCGACTGGGGGCTGATCGGTATCGGCGCGGGGATCGGCGCGGTGGTCGTGCTGGTCGACGAACTGCTGGGCAAGGCGGGCAAGCTGCGCCTGCCACCGCTGGCGGTCGGCATGGGCATTTACCTGCCGATGGCGCTGACCCTGCTGATCCCGGTCGGTGCCGTGATCGGCCATCTCTACAACCGCTGGGCGCTGCGCCAGTCGCACCCCGAATTTGCCGAGCGGATGGGCGTGCTGATGGCCACGGGCTTCATCGTCGGCGAAAGCCTGTTCGGCGTCGCCTTCGCCGGGATCGTCGCGGCGACGGACAGCGACGCGCCGCTGGCACTGGTCGGGGAAAGCCATTGGGCGGTGCCGCTCTCCATCCTGATCTTTGCGCTGGTGATCGGCAGCCTCTACGCCAAGCTGCGCCGCTGGGCGTCCGCTCCCCTGTCCTGAAGGCCAAAACCTGTCCTAAAGGGAAGCGGACATAGGTCGCCATTTGTGCATTGCTGATGCTTTGAGAAGACTCAGCAGACGGGCGCAACGATGAACCAAGACCAAAGCCAGGCAGGGCCGCCGGAGGCCAGCCAAGTCTGCCTGGATGATGCCGAGGCGGTCGATTACTGGACGCGCCGGTTCGACGTGTCGCGCGAGGAACTGGAGGAAGCGGTCGATACGGTGGGCGACAGCGTCGATGCCGTCGCCGCCTATCTCAACACCGCCTCCTGACGCAAAAAAGGGGGCTGCGTCCGCCGCAGCCCCCTTCCCTGTTTTGCAGAAGCAGACCGAAGATCAGAAGGCGTAGCGCGCCATGATCTGGAACACCGGTCCGGCCTTTTCGCTTTCCAGCTCATATTCGTCGAAATCGCGGTCGATCTGGTCGGCCAGATTGTCGAACTTGTTGAACGTCTCGCGCTTGGCGCCGTTCAGCAGGTTGGACCCGACCGCGCGGATCGTGAAACTCTTGCCGAACCGCTTTTCGACGAAGATCTCCAGGTCCGCGCCATAAGTGGTGGTCACTTCCTCGGCATATACGCGGCCGAAGGCCGACCCTTGCTTGCGATAGGTGGCACCAAATGCCGCGCCGTAGTTCGGGAAATCCTGGATGAAGCCGAAATTATACACATATTTCGCCTGATCGTTGAACCGGCGCTTGCCCAGATCGTCGCGCACTTCGCTGTCCAGCAAAGACGCATTGCCGAAGATGCCGGTGTTCGGCAGACCGATGAACCCGAGGTCGGTCGACAGGTCGAACTCAATGCCCCAGACCTTTCCGTCGCCGACATTCTGCGGCTGATACACGAAGCTGCCTGGACCGTCATCGCCTTCCTCGCCGGTATTGATCAGCTCGATCAGGTCCTTGACCTTGCGGTAGAAGACATTGAGCCCAACGATGCCGCGCCCCATGCGATGCTCATAGCCGAGATCAAAACCCCAGGCGGTTTCGGGGTCGAGTTGCGGATTACCCAGCAAGTCGTTGTCGCCCACTTCCCCAACCAGCACGACAGGCGTGATGTAGTTAAACTCCGGACGACGCAGGGTGCGCGCGACCGAGCCGATGATGCGGTCATGGTCGGTCAGCGACAGTTTGAATGATGCCGACGGCAGGAAGGCATCATATTTGTTGCGTCGATTTGCGAAATCCTCATCGTTGATGGAGTCGCTGACGCCCACTTTGGTATTCTCGTAGCGCAAGCCTGCTTCCCATTTCAGGCTGCCGGTGTCACCCTCGACCAATGCAAATAGGTCACGCCGCTTTTCCTTGATGCGGCTGTCGCTGGTCGGCCCCACATCCTCGAATTCATCGTGAAGATCGGTTGGATTCTGGCTGAACTGATCCCATGCAAACGAGCCTTCACCTTCTTCGCTCCCCTCGACGATGCCGAGGCGGCGGTTCTTGTCCTGATAAAGACCGCCGAAAACGAATTTCATGGTCTCGCCCAGCGGAACCTCATGCTCCAGCTTCACTGCGAATTCGGAGTCCTTGAGATCATTTTCGGTCAGCGCGCCCTCAAACTCGGGATCGTCGCCCTCATCGACATCAAAGCCAATCTCATATTCGGTCTCGCGGCGGTCCTCGATGAACTTGGCGTAGCTCACCCGCAGCGACGTCTTGCCCGCCGACCATTGGTGCGACAGCTTGCCGTCGATCGTGAAATTCTCCTGGTCGATCTTGGCGACATTGGCATTGTCGCTCAGCAGGTTGCCGGTCGGCACCGGACCGCTGATCGCGGTCGGATCGTCATATTCAAAGCTGCGCTCGGTCTCGGTCCGGTCGGTCTTCACGTAGAAGCCGTTCAGCTTGAAATTGGTGTCGCCAGCGTCAATCTCATATGTGCCGTTGAAGCTGTAATCCTTGCCATCGCGGGTATCGCTCTGATCCTCGCGATTGTCGAAATCGTCGGTGGCGTAATCGGGGTTGTTTTCCGGCGAATCGCCATAGCGCAGGCTCTTCTTCTGCTTGGGGTTGTGCCGCCCTTGCAAATTCGCGCCCAGCAACAGACGACCGGGACCAACCTGACCGCCCCAGACCAGGCCCAGGCTCGGCTCGATTTCCTTGTCGTCATAATAAAGCCCGCCCGCGCGGACATAGCCGCCATTCAGCTCATAGCCGTCTCGCAGGTTGATGTTGAGCGTGCCTGCGACCGCATCACCAGTGCGGCGCGCGGAGGAGGAGCGGACGATCTCGACGCTCGAAATCAGCTCCGCAGGAATGCGATCCAGGAAGAAGCTGCGGTCGGCGGACGATCCGGGGACGCGTTCGCCATTGATCAAAATCTGGGTATAGCCCGGCGGCAGACCGCGCAGACGCGGCGCGTCGCTTTCGATCACGTCCGACAGGAAGGTGACGGACGGGACGCGCTTGAGCGCATCACCTGCGGTCAGCGGCTCGAACCGCTGGAAATAATCGGTGCCATATTTCAGCACAGGTTCGGGCGTGTCGGTACGGTCACGATAGCCGATTCCGGCAATGACGACGATGTCGGCGGCCTGGGTGATCGGCCCGTCCGTCCGCGCAACATCATCAGCGGCGGCAGGTGCCTGCGCACCGGCGGGTGCCGACATCAGTGCAAGCGAAGCACAACCCAGCATCAGCCACTTATTCGCGACCATATAGTCCCCCTGTCATTTAACAGATACATTGACGATCGGACCATCTCTTGTATCTAGCCCGTCTGAATGGGCCGCTAGGAGGCATTGGTGACTATATCGCGAAATAAATATTACAGTTCGATGATTTCATGTTTCACTTTTATTGCATTGTCGGCCTGTACCACTGTTGAAACCGAAATACCTGTCGCTGTTCGCATCGCCAATGCCACGCCTGCCGTTTCCGTGACTGCGCGCGGCGAAACCACCCCGGTCGGCACCACCAATGCCGATGCGGCGGACGATCCGGCGATCTGGCGCAACGCGGCTGATCCCGCCGCCAGCCTGATCGTGGGGACCGACAAGAAAGCGGGCCTCTATGTCTATGGCCTCGACGGCAAGGTGCGCGACTTTCTGGATGCGGGCCGGGTCAATAATGTCGATCTGAAGGACGGGGTGAGCATCAACGGCCAGCGCGGCATCCTGGTCGCCGCCAGCGATCGCAACGCCGTGACCAGCGCGAAGGTCGCCCTGTTCCGCCTGGACCCCGCCACCGCGAAACTGACCGCGCTGGGCAAGGTCGATGGCGGCGCGGGCGAAGCCTATGGCATCTGCATGGGGTCGGACGCCGCGGGTCTCTACGCCTTCATCGTGCTGAAGGACGGCACGATCAATCAGGTCGCGCTCGATACGTCCGGGGCGACGCCCACGGGTCGCATCGTCCGCACCTTAAAGCTTGGCACCCAATCGGAAGGCTGCGCCGTCGATGACCGCACGGCGCGTCTCTATGTCGCAGAGGAAGATGTCGGCCTCTGGCGCTTCGACGCCCGCGCGACAGGCCCGACCACGCCAGTGCAGATTGCCGCAGCCGACGGCAAGAATCTGGTCATGGATGCCGAAGGCGTCGCCATCGCGCCCATGGGCGAGAAGGACGGCTATGTCCTCGTCTCCAGCCAGGGCGACAATGCCTATGTCGCCTATCGCTTGTCCGACGACGCCTATGTCGGTCGCTTCCGCGTGGTCGATGGCACGATTGGCGGATCGGAAGAAACCGACGGTATCGATCTGATGCTGGGCGATTTCGGCCCGCAATTCCCCGGCGGCCTGTTTATCGCGCAGGACGGCCACAACGCAGCCGCCGCGCAGAATTTCAAGCTGGTCGCGTGGGACGATATCGTGAAAGCGCTCAGCCTGCCGCAATGAAGGTCGCACCCGCATCCCACTAATGATGGATTGCGCTCCCCGACTCATCAGCCGACAAGGCGCGGATGAGCCGGGGAGAAGCCATGACGATCGACAACCTCTACACCGCAAAAAGAATGACGGCGGACCGGGCCGTCGCGCTGATCCCGCACGGCGCGAAGATCGTCGCCGGTCTCGCCGTCAGCTTCCCGCCTGCGCTGGCGGCATCGCTGGCCGACCGGGTCCGCGCCGGTACACTGCGCGACGCCACCCTCTATGCCATGCTTGCGCCAGCCGCGTCCGCCGCCGCCATCCTCGCCCCGGACCTTGGCGACCGCATCCGCCGGGTCAGCCTGTTTCATGGCGGTGTGGAGCGCGCCAATGACGCGCTGATCGCGGGCGGCACCGCCCCCTTCACCGAACTGCTGCCCGTCCCCTTCCACCAGATACCCCGCGCCCTGACCGAGCATATCGGCGTCGATACGCTGATCACGACCGTCTCGCCAATGGACGCCAACGGCTATTTCAGCCTCGGCACCGATACCGACTATGCGCTGGCGGTCGCGCGCAGCGGCGCGCAGCTGATCGTGGAGGTCAACCCGGCCATGCCCTATGTCCATGGCGATTGCCTGGTCCATGTGTCGGACGTGACCGCCCTGGTCGAACATCATGCGCCGCTAGCGCAAATCCCATCGCTCCCCCGCAATGCGACGGACGAAGCGATTGGCGCGATTATCGCCACGATGGTGGAGGATGGTGCCTGTCTGCAAATGGGCATCGGCGCAGTGCCCGATGCGGTGTGCGCCGCGCTGATGGGCCACCGCCGCCTCGGCATCCACACCGAACTGCTCTCGCCTGGTCTGGTCAGCCTGGTCCAGGCCGGAGTCGTCGACAACAGCGCCAAGACACTGCATCCCGGCAAGTCGGTCTTTACCTTCGCCATGGGCGACCAGCCGCTTTACGACTTTCTGCACGACAATCCCGCGCTCGAAGCGCATCCGGTCGAGCATGTGAACGCCCCCCACATCATCGCGCAGAATGACCGGATGCTGTCGGTCAACGCCACGCTTCAGATAGACCTGAGCGGTGCATGTAATTCAGAATATATGAACGGTCGCCAATATAGCGGCACCGGTGGCCAGCTCGATTTCGTGCGCGGTGCTTATGCCTCAAAGGGTGGCCGGTCGATCATCGCCTGCCATTCCACCGCCGCCAGGGGCAGCGTGTCGCGCATCGTGCCGTGGCTCGACGGCCCGGTGACGACGCCGCGCACCGACACGCACATCATCGTCACCGAATTTGGCTGGGCCGACATGAAGGGCAAAAGCCTGGCCGATCGCGCCCGCGCGCTCATCGCCATCGCCCATCCCGCCTTCCGCGATGATCTGGAACGCGCCGCCAGCGAACGGCGCCTGTTCTGAAACAAAAAGGGCGGTGGATCGCGCCACCGCCCTTCCCGCTCATTTCTTTGCGGCAAACCAGGCCGCCAGCGGTGCCTTGAGCCGCGTCCGCGTCTCGATCCGCGTCTTGATCGCAGCGATCGAGCGATCGACCACCTTGCGCGATTCGGGCGTCAGATATTGGGTCGCATAGGCGTCCAGCTTGGTCGCCATCGCCGGGTCCGCCGACCCGCCGCCCAGCCGCGCCAGCGCCTGGCTCCGCGCCGACACATCGATCAGCGCCTCATATTGCGCGCGGTGCGCCAGCACATAATCGACCGCCAGCATCGGATGCTCCGCCCCCACCTGCGCGATGATCGCCGCGCTGGTGGTCTTGCCCGGTTCGTCGGTCAGCGCCAGGTCGAGCGCCTTGGCGCCCAGCCCCTCATCCTTCGCCGCGCCCAGCAGCGCGAACAGGCTGCTCTTTTCCAGATCGCTCTTCGCGCCCTTGGCCATCACCCGCAACTTGTCCCAGGTCGCCTGATCGGCATTCTTCGCGATGATCGCCAGCCACACATTGCGCAGCGGCCCGTCGAGCGCGGCGGGGTTGCTTGCCAGCGCGGCAAAGCGCCGGTTGGCCTCCGCCACCACCGCCTTGTCGCCCATATCGCCCAGCGTGGAGATCAGCGCGGAGCGCAGCACCGGCACCTGCGCGCCCTCGCCAGCCTTGGCGTCATAGCCGATCGCGCTCAGCGCCGGGGTCAGCTTGGCCGACGTATAGGCAGCGACCCGGCCGTGCGCCGCCTTGTCGCTTTCCAGCATGGCATAGGCGCTGTCGAGATAGCCCGGCACCTCTGCCAGCACGGCGGGGCTGGCCGAAACCGGCACCGCGTCGATCAGGTCCAGCGCCAGCCCGATCGGCTGATAGCCGCCCAGCCCTAGCTGGAAATTATCCGCCAGCAATCCGGTCTGGTCGATCGACGCCAGCTTGGTAAAATCCTTCGCCAGTGCCTGCACATTGGCGGCGGGGTAGAGCGAGCGATAATAGCCCGTCTGCCCGGCGTTGACGACATAGGCACCACAACCCGGTAGCACCATCTGCCCTTTGCCCTGCAAAATCAGCCGCTGCGGCGCGCCGCCAATGGTCTGCGCCATCACCGGCACATTCCATTTGAGCGGCACCTTGCCCTTGGCATCACGGCTATATTCACCTTGGCTCAAGCTCAGCACCGTCTGCCCGCCCTGACATTGGGCGCTCTCGACCGTCACCAGCGGGATGCCCGGCTGGCTGGTAAAGTCATGGGCGATGCTCACCAGCCCCTTGGCCCCCGCGCCCTCGACCGCCTTCCACAGATCGTCGGTCACCGTGTTGCCGTAGGCGTGCGCCTTCATATAGCTGCGGATGCCGTTCTTCCACACATCCTCGCCGGCAAAGCCCTCCAGCATGGTGATGACCGCTTCACCCTTCTGATAGGTGATCGCGTCGAACGCCTGATTGACCTGATCGACGGTGGTGATCTTCTGCACCACCGCATGGGTGGTGGCGAGCGAATCGAGGCTCATCGCCGCCTCGCGCCCGTCCACGCGGGTCAGCAGCATTTCCCAGTCGGGTTGCAGCTTGTCGGTCACCTTGGTCGCCATCCAGCTGGCGAAGCCCTCGTTCAGCCACAGGTCGTCCCACCAGGCCATGGTGACCAGATCGCCAAACCATTGATGCGCCATTTCATGCGCGACGGTTTCGTAAATGCGGCGCTTCGTCGCTTCGGAGGTGAAACGCGGATCGACCAGCAAGGCGCGCTCGAAGGTGAAGATCGCGCCCCAATTTTCCATCGCGCTGAAAAACTGGCTCTGGCCCGGCCCTGCGACATTGTCCAGCTTGGGCAGCGGATAGGGGGTGCCGAAATAATCGTTGAAATAGGGCAGGATGCTCGCCGACGCATCCAGCGCCAGCGCAGCCTTCCCGCTATTGCCCTTGCCAGTGATCACGCCCACTTCGGTCGCGCCCGACATCTTCGTCGCGCGCTCCAGTTCGCCCAGGCCAAAGAAGAGCAGATAGGATGACATTTTGGGGGACGTGCCAAACGTCACCTTGGTCTTGCCACCACCCAGATCCTTGGTCGTCTTGACCGGCATGTTGCCGACCGCCAGTTCACCCGTGGGGATGATCGCGCTCAGATCGAACGTCGCCTTATAGCTTGGCTCGTCCCAGCTCGGCACGAAACGGCGCGCATCGGGTGCCTCGAACTGGGTGAACAGGGCGCGCTTCGCCTGCCCCTCATTATTGGTATAGTCGAGCGCGAACAGGCCATTCGCCTGCGTGTTGATGACGCCTGCATAGGCGATGGACAGCTTATATTGGCCCGGCACCAGAGGCTTGCCGAAGTCCAGCGTTACCGTCTGCGCATCGGCATCCACCTTGGCGCTGCCCTTGATCGCCTTGCCCTTGGCCGGGGTCAGCATGACATCGCCGAAGGTCAGGTCGGCGGCGTTCAGCACCAGAGCGGGCATCGCCGTGCTGACCGTGACGTCGATCGTCACCTTGCCGGTGAATTTCAGGTTCGTCGCATCGGGCGTCACCTCGATCGCATAATGACCCGGCACCGCGCCGCGCGGCAATTGGGTGGTGATCCCGGCGGCGGGACCAGCCAAAGGACCGGACTGCGCCAGCGCAGGCGTGGCAAGGGCGATGGGCGCGGCTGCAATCAGCAGCGGCAGGATTTTGGCAAGCGACATAGGGTTTCAGACTCCGACACGTCAGGCAGGCTTGGGTCCGATCGGACCGGCACCGTGATGAACGCGGAATAGCCCGTTTCGCTGCATCGGTCACGCAATGATATGGTATCTCAATGTCGCTGGTCGAACATTGTTGTGCGTTCGTCCAACAGGGAACGCACGCGATGCTCCCTCTCCTCGTCATCCTGACGAAAGTCAGGATCCATTCGCGCTAGCCTTGGTCCATTTGAACGAGAGTTGCGCCAATGGATCCTGAAACAAGTTCAGGATGACGAAGTGCAACATGGCAACCTCACCCCCGCCCGCGATAGCCCGGCACATCCTGCGCGGGCAGCCACAAATCCTGCGGCGGCGCGCCCGATTGCCAGAACACGTCGATGGGAATCCCCCCGCGCGGATACCAGTATCCGCCGATGCGCAGCCACACCGGCTTCATCTCGGTAAACAGCCGTTCGCCGATCCCCACGGTGCAATCTTCATGAAAGGCGGCGTGGTTGCGGAACGAGCCCAGAAACAGTTTCAGCGACTTGGATTCGACGATCGTGTCGCCGGGCGCATAGTCGATCACCAGATGGGCGAAATCGGGCTGGCCGGTCACGGGGCAGAGCGAGGTAAATTCCGGTACGGCAAAGCGCACCAGATAATTGCGGCCGGGCCGGGGGTTGGGGACATAGTCCAGCACCGCCTCTTCCGGGCGGGTGGGCAGGGCGCTGGTCTGGCCCAGATGGAGCGGGGTCAAGGCAGGGTCGGTCATGCCGCTCCCCTACGCGATTGCACGGCTGGTGTCATCGGCTTCTCATTGTTCACTTGCGGTTCAGCCGCTCTTGTGCCTTGGCTCGACCCATGGGGTATCATCGTTCGTTCCTGTTCGCCGCGCCGTTGCTGCTCGCGCTGCCCGTTCATGCCCAGCAGGCGGAGGAGGCCGCGCCGGTATTCACCCTGCCGCCCGCCACCGCGCCGCAGCCCGCCAACCCCCGCCAGCAAGGCCCGGAACTCGATGTGTTCCGCGCCCCTGCGCCAACGACAGCGCCTCCGCCAGTCGTCGCGCCGACGGTGACGCCGACGCCCGCGCCTGCCCAGCCTGCGCCACAAGTCCCAACTCAGCGCGCAGCTCCCGCGCCTGCACCCACGCCACGCGCCACCCCGGCACAGCCCGCCCCAAGCCCGGCGGCAGAAGCGCAACGCACAACACCCGGTAACGAGAGCAGCCCGGTCACGGCCCCAGCGCCAGCACCACAGCCCACACCGGAGCCTGCTCCAGCCCCTGCCGCTGCGGTGCCTGATGAAGCGCCACTCTCGCCCGCGCCGACCAACGCCACCCCCTGGCCCTGGATCATCGCGGGTGCGCTCGCGTTGCTGGCGATCGTCCCAGCCCTCTTGCTGCGCCGTCGTCGCCAGCCCGCGCAGGACGAAGCCGACGTCGAGATTGCGCCGCCCGCGCCGGTCCCCATTCCAACCCTCCCCAAACCCGCGCCAGCCCCACAGCCCGCGCCGACGCCCGAACCCGCGCCCGTCGCCGCCATCCCCGACGCGCCCGACCGCCCCTGGCTCGACATGGCGCTGGACCTGACCCAGGCGCGCTATTCGATGATGGGCATGACGGTCGGCTATACGTTGCTGCTCCACAATCGCGGCGATACCCCGGCGCAGGATGTGCTGGTGCGCGGTATCATCGGCAATGCAGGGGCGCAGCAGCAGGCCTTGCTTCAGAGCTTCTTCGCCCAGCAAAGCGGCCTGCCGCTCCATGCCGCCGTATCGATCATGCCCGGCGAAACAAGGCGGCTGACCGGCGAGTTGCGGCTGATGCCCGATCAGATCGTGCCAGTGACGATGGGCCAGCGCAGCCTGCTGATCCCGCTCGCGGCCTTCGACGCCAGCTATCGCTGGGGACCGGAGGAGGCCGAACCGCTGGGCCATGGCCGCACCGCCCGCGCCTTCATATTGGGGCAGGAACAGGAGCCGCCCGCCGAACGGCTCGCTCCCTTCCGCCTGGACCAGGGACCGCGCCAATATCGCCGCGCCGCCACCCGCGCCGCGGGTGAACTGGTCCCGTCCTGATCGATTTGCTCACCCTCAACCGTTCGGGCTGAGCTTGTCGAAGCCCCGTCCTTCCTTCAAAGAGAGACAGAACGGCCCTTCGACAGGCTCAGGGCGAACGGTGGATAATCGTTCCCGATGCCACGGAGGACATAACAGGCCAGAGGGCATCGCATGGACATTCTCGTATCGACCGACTGGCTGGCCGCTGAACTGGGCAAGCCGGACCTGTGCATTCTGGACGCCAGCCTGTTCCTGCCCGGCACCCCGCGCGACCCGCGCGCCGAATTTGAAGCCGCCCATATCCCCGGCGCGGCCTATATGGATTTGCCCAGCCTCAACGATCCCGACGATCCGACCCCCGGCATGATCCCGCCCGACGCGCTGATGACGCAGCGCGCCCAGGCGCTGGGCATCAATGCCGACAGCCGCGTCATCGTCTATGACAATAGCCCGATCCACAGCGCTGCGCGCGGCTGGTGGATGGTGCGGCTCTATGGCCTTGGCGCATCGGCCGCGATCCTCGACGGCGGCCTGCCCAAATGGGTAGCGGAGGGCCGCGCGACGCAAAGCGGCTCCGTCACCCCTACGCCCGGCAACGCCATCGCCCGCCGCGCGCCCGGTCAGGTCCGCACCAAGGCCGATTTGATCGCCAACCTCACCACCAGCCAAGCCCAAGTCCTCGACGCGCGGGGCGCGGGCCGCTTCACGGGCGAGGAAGCCGAACCACGCCCCGGCATGGCGTCGGGCCATATCCCCGGATCGCGCAACCTGCCCTCCTCCGCTCTCTTCAACCCCGACAACAGCATGAAAACCGGCGACGAATTGCGACAGCTGATGCTGGACGCCGGGATCGATCTCGACCGCCCGGTCATCACCACCTGCGGCAGCGGCGTCACCGCCGCGATCCTGCTGGCGGGTCTTGAACTGCTGGGGCAGCGCGACGTCACCCTCTATGACGGCAGCTGGTCCGAATGGGGTTTCGATCCCGCTACGCCCAAGGCGACCGGCCCGGCATGAGCGACGATGATAAGCGCAAGCCGCTGACCAGATTGGCGCAGGCGGGGCGCAAGCCCGAATGGACCGGGATGCCCGGCCAGCCCGGCGCGATCGTCAGCCCGCCGGTCTGGCGCGCCTCGACCATCCTTTACGATGACGTCGCCCATCTGCGCCGCGCGGCGGGCAGCAGCACGCATGAACGGCTCTTCTACGGGCGCAAGGGGACGCCGACCGCCTGGAGCCTGGCCGACGCGCTCACCGAAATGGAGCCGGGCGCGGCGGGGACGATGCTCTTCCCGTCGGGCGTCGCGGCGATCGCCTGCGCGCTGATGGCGGTGCTGAAGCCGGGCGACAAATTGCTGATGGTCGACAGTGCCTATGATCCGACCCGCAGTTTTTGCACGCAAATGCTCGATAATTACGGAATCGAAACGATATTTTACGATCCCTGTGACATTGTCCAGCTCAGTGTCGGGTTAGCCGATGAACGGGTCCGCGCCCTCTTCCTCGAAAGCCCCGGCAGCCTGACCTTCGAGGTGCAGGACATTCCCGCCATCACCGCCCTTGCCCGCCAGCACGGCGTCGTCACCTTGGCGGACAATACATGGGCGACTCCACTCTATTTCCCGGCCCTGTCCCACGGCGTCGACATCTCCATATTGGCCTGCACCAAATATATCGTCGGCCATAGCGACGTCATGATGGGCAGCGTCACCGCGACCGATCATTGGTTCGCCAAAATCCGCCAGACCGCCTATCTCTTCGGCCAGATGGTCAGCCCCGACGATGCCTGGCTCGCCTCGCGTGGGCTGCGCACCCTGGGCGTGCGCCTGAAACAGCATCAGGACAGCGCGCTTGCCATCGCCCATTGGCTGAAGGACCAGCCAGAGGTCGCCCGCGTCCTCCACCCCGCTTTGCCCGACTGCCCCGGCCATGCGCTGTGGCAACGCGATTTCAGCGGATCGACCGGCCTGTTCAGCTTTGTCCTGAACGGCGGGGACGACGCCGCCCGCGCCGCCCTGATCGACGGCCTGGACCATTTCGGCATCGGCTATAGCTGGGGCGGTTTTGAGAGCCTGGCCCTGCCCGTCGATCCCGCCCGCTACCGCAGCGCCACGGTCTGGCAGGCACAAGGTCCGACCGTCCGCCTCCATATCGGGCTGGAAGATCCCGCCGACCTGATCGCCGATCTCGCCGCCGGTCTCGCCCGCTTCCGCACCGTCCGCGACGGGGGTTAGAACATGATGCCCGGCATAGACTGGTTGCTGGCTCATGTGCCTGACGACAGCGGCATCATCCATCCGCTGATCGCCCTGGCGCTTGCGCTGCTGCTCCATCTCGCCGCTGCCGGTTTCGCCCGCTTCATCGCCCCGCGCCTGCATCCCCGCACCCATGTCATGGGACCGGCCTTCACCCAGCGGCTGCGGGCGATGCTGCGCTATGCACTCTCGGCCCTGCTCATCGGCATCGCCGCCGCCTTCTGGCCTCATGCCTCGGTCGGTCATCTCATCCTGGGCATCGGCCTTGGCCTCTCGGTCGCGCTGCTCGCCGCTTATGCGCTGCGGACGCTGGCGATTCCGCGCTGGGCTGCACTGCCGCTTGCGCTGCTGCTCTTCCTCAGCATCGTGTCGGGTACCAGTGGAGGCCTCGCCCCGGTCGGTGCGATGCTCGACACGGTCGGCATCAGCCTGGGCAAGCGGCGCGTGACCCTGCTTGGCCTGCTGTCGATCGCCGCGACCTGCGTTGCCCTCTTCGCTCTCGTCCGCCTCGCCAACCGGCTGATCGGCCGGTCGATCGACCATACCGATGGCTTCGATCCGACCCAGAAGCTGCTGGCGCAAAAGCTCGCGGCGATCGCCGTCATCGTCGCCGCCTTCTTCGTCGGCGTCGATCTGCTCGGCATCGACCTCACGGCGTTCGCGGTCTTTTCCGGCGCGCTGGGCCTCGCCATCGGCTTTGGCCTGCAAAAGACTTTCGGCAATCTGATCGCCGGGATCATCCTGTTGATGGACCGGTCGATCAAGCCGGGCGACGTCATCGTGGTGGGCGACAGTTTCGGCTGGGTGAACAAGATCGGCGTCCGCGCCGTCAGCGTCATCACCCGTGACGGCAAGGAACATCTGATCCCCAACGAAAACCTCATGACGCAGGAGGTGGAGAACTGGTCCTATTCCGACCGGAACGTCCGCGTTCGCATCCCCGTGGGGGTCGGCTATGATTGCGACCTGACGCTGGCACAAAGCCTGATGCGGCAAGCCGCGCTCGACTGCCAGCGGGTGCTGCGCGAACCCGAACCCAATGTCTGGCTGATCGGCTTTGGCGACAGCCGCGTAGATCATGAGATTTTGGTGTGGATCAGCGACCCGGAGGGCGGCGTCAGCAATGTGAAGTCGGACGTCCTCAACCGGCTGTGGCACCTGTTCAGGGATAATGGCATCACCATCCCCTATCCCCAGCGGGTGATCCACGCCGCGACCTCACCCGTGCCGCAGCCCGCCCCCGACCTTTCGGCCACCCCGTAGCTTTACGGGTCGCGCCCTCGCCCCTGCCCGCCTATATGGATACCATGTCGATCCTGCTGCCTGCCCTTGTCTTTCTCGCCACCGTCGCCGCGATGGAGGGCTTTGCCTATGTCATGCACCGCTGGGTGATGCACGGGCCGGGCTGGTTTCTGCACGCCAGCCATCACCGCCCGCGCAAGGGCAACTGGGAAGCAAACGACCTCTATTTCGTGATCTTCGCCCTACCCTCGATCATCCTTCTGCTGGGCGGCGTGCAATGGGGCTGGGGCAATCTGGCCACCGCCTGCGGCGCGGGGATTGCTGCCTATGGCGCGATTTATCTCGGCTTCCACGACATCATCGTCCACCAGCGGGTGAAGAACCGCTACGTCGCCCGCTCCCCCTATATGAAGCGCATCGTCCAGGCGCACCGGCTGCACCATGTCGTCGAAACCAAGGAAGACACGGTCAGCTTCGGCTTCCTCGTCGCCCCGCGCCCGGAGGATCTGAAACGCGAACTCGCCCGCCGGAACCGGGCGGGAGTGCGGGCAGCAAGTGGAGCGGCGGCGAAGCGCTGACACCACCACCCCCGTTTATTCACTCCACCGCATCCGGCAGCGCCCGCAGCGCCTCCGCCGACGCCGGATCGCGCACCAGCGCATCGACCGGTGCCAGCTCTTCCAACTCCTTGCCGCCCGTCTCGATATTGAGGTCGCGCAACTTGCGTCCGGTCACCAGCACCCGGCTTTCAAAACTGCCGACAAAGGCGTTATAGTCGCCCACCGCGCCGTGCAGCCGGTTGCCCAGTTTCTTGAGCGATCCCGCCGCCGCGGCCAGCCGCTCATACAGTTCCTTGCCCAGTTGCCCGACCTGCCGTGCCTGATCCTGCAACTTGGCCTGCCGCCAATGCCCCGCCAGCGTGCGCGCCAGCGGCAGGAAGGTCGCGGGACCGCAGATGATGACCCGGTTCTTGGCGGCCCGTTCCCACAGGTCCATGTCCGCTTCCAGCGCGGCGGTGACGAAATTATCGCCCGGCACATACATGATGACGAAATCGGGCGCCTTGTCGAACTGCTCCCAATAGGCCTTGCGCCCCAGCGCATCGGCATGGGTCCGCATCGCGCGGGCATGGTCGGCCATATGCGCGTCGCGGATCGCCGGATCGACCTGATCGACCGCATTGAGATAGGCGACCAGCGAACATTTGACGTCCACGACCATCTGCTGGTCGCCGGGCAGGCGGATGATGAAGTCGGGCCTGAGCCGGCCATCCTCAACCGTGACAGACACTTCCTCGCTGAAATCGACGAAAGGCGACAGGCCCGCCGTCTCGATCAGATTCTTGAACTGCTGCTCACCCCAGCGCCCCCGCGTCTTGGGCGCGGCGCGCAGCGCGTTGACCAGCTTGGCAGTCTCGTCGCGCACCTGCCCCTGCCCCAATTGCACCTGGTTGACCGCCTCGCGCAGTTCGGCATAGCTGCCGACCCGATCCTTCTCGACCCGCTGCAACCCTTCCTCATAGCGTTTGAGCGTGGTTTCCACCGGCGACAACAGGGTCTTGAGCTGCGCCTCGCTCTTCTCGTTCGCCTGGGCGAAACGCTGGTCCGCACGGTCGAGGAAGGTCTTTTGCGCCTCCCCCAGCAGCTTGCCGCCAATCTCGCTGAACTGGGCCGACAATTGCTCCTTGGCATCCTTGAGCGCCGCGATCTGCGCCTCAAATGCCTCCGCCCGCGCCTGCGTATCGGACTGGAGCGCCGCCAGCTCGCGCAGCGCCGCCTCCCGCTCGGCCTGCACCGCGTCGAGCCGCTGGGTCAGCGCAGCCTGCGCCACCTCCAGCCGCTGCGCTGTCGCTGCCGCCTGCGCGACCCGCTCCTTCTCCACTGCCAGCTCACTGATCGCGGCGTTACGCTGGCTGGTCGTCAGGTCCAGCCGACCCGCCAATTCCGCCTTTTCCGCCATCATGGGACCAAGCGCCTTGCCGCGCAGCAGCCAGCCGACCGCCAGTCCGATCAACAGCGCAACGATAATCAACAGGATCGGCAGGATTTCCATGAACACCCCTTCTGGAACGAACAGGGAACCTAGCGCCCTTCGCCACCCGCCGCAACCGCCCGTTGGCGAAACGCAGCCAGCCGCGCCACCGCATCATCCAGCACCGCGTCCGCCTTGGAAAAGCAGAGCCGGACCAGATGGGTAACGGGTTCGGCGGGATAGAAAGCGGAGATCGGGATCGCCGCCACCCCGGCCTCATGAACGATGCGCTCACAAAAGGCGACGTCATCCATGGCGATGCCACTGGCGGGCAGATCGACGCAGACAAACCATGTTGCCTGGCTGGGCAGCAGGACGAACCCTGCATCGGTCAATCCCGCCACCAGCCGGTCGCGCGACGCCTGATAGTCCGCCCGCATTGCTTCGAACCAATCGACCGGCTTGGCCAGCCCCTTGGCCACCGCCCATTGCAAGTTGGGCGGTGTCGTGAAGGTCAGAAACTGGTGCGCGCGCGCGAGCAAAGTCGCGATCGGCAGGGCAGCGCACATCCAGCCGACCTTCCAGCCGGTGAGCGAGAAAATCTTGCCCGCCGACCCGATCTTGACTGTCCGCTCGCGCATCCCCGGTTGCGCCATTAGGGGCAAGTGGCGCACGCCATCATAGGTCAGATGCTCCCACACTTCGTCGCATATGGCGATCAGGTCGCGATCGACGCAGAAACGCGCCAGCAGCGCCAGCTCGCCCTCGCGCAGGACGATGCCAGTGGGATTGACCGGGTTGTTCATCAGCAGGAAGCGGGTGCGTGGCGACGCCACCGCCTCCAGCGCCGCCGGCGTAATCCGCCATTCCGGCGGGGTCAGCCGCACGACCTTCGCCACGCCGCCCGCCCGCTCGATCAGCGGCAGATAGGCGTCGTAGAGCGGGGCCAGCACCACAACCTCGTCGCCCGGCTGCACCAGCGCCAGCAGGGTCGCGGCAATCGCCTCGGTCGCGCCGGATGTCACGATGACCTCCTGCGCGGTCAACGCCAGCCCCTGATGCGCGGCATAATGGCTCGCCACCGCCGTGCGTAGTTCCGGCAGGCCGGCCATCGGCGGATATTGGTTGGATCGGCTGAGCAGCGCGTCGGCCGCTACGTTCAAAATGTCCGCTGATCCCGGCGCATCGGGGAAACCCTGGCCTAAGTTGATCGCCCCCGTCTCACGCGCCAGCGCCGACATATGCTCGAAAATGGTGGTCGGCATGTCCCGATAGACGGGGTGGCCAAATTGCCCGACTGCCAACGCTATTCTCCTCCGCTGCGGCGGCTTGCGCCGCCGATGAACCGGGTGACCGTCGCCCCGGACGGTCACTTGATCCGGTTCACTCCCACTCGATCGTGCCCGGCGGCTTGGACGTATAGTCATAGACCACCCGGTTGATGCCCTTGACCTCGTTAATGATCCGGGTCGCGACGCGGCTCAGGAAGGCGGCATCGAACGGGTAGATGTCCGCCGTCATGCCATCGGTCGACGTGACGGCGCGCAGGGCGCAGACGCTGTCATAGGTGCGCAGGTCGCCCATGACACCCACGGTGCGGACGGGGAGCAGCACGGCGAAGGCCTGCCAGATCGCGTCATAGAGGCCCGCATTACGGATTTCTTCCAGATAGACCGCATCGGCCTTGCGCAAGATGTCGCAGCGTTCCTTGGTCACTTCGCCGGGGATGCGAATGGCAAGGCCTGGTCCTGGGAAGGGATGACGACCTACGAAAATCTCCGGCAGGCCCAGTTCCCGGCCCAGCACGCGCACTTCATCCTTGAACAGTTCGCGTAAGGGTTCGACCAGTTTCATGTTCATGCGTTCGGGAAGCCCACCGACATTATGGTGCGACTTGATCGTCACGCTGGGTCCGCCGGTGAAGCTGACGCTCTCGATCACATCGGGATAGAGCGTCCCCTGCGCCAGGAAATCCGCTCCGCCAATCTTTGCGGCTTCCTCTTCGAACACAGCGATGAATTCGCCACCGATGAACTTGCGCTTCTTTTCCGGGTCGGTCAGGCCAGCAAGGCCGCCCAGGAAGCGATCCTCGGCATTCACATGGACCAGTTTGATGCCATAATGCTCACGGAACAAGGTGACGACCTGCTCTGCCTCGCCCAGCCGCATCAGGCCATGGTCGACGAACACGCAGGTGAGCTGGTCGCCGATCGCTTCGTGGATCAGGACCGCCGCAACCGCGCTGTCGACGCCACCCGACAGGCCGCAAATCACCCGGCCTTCACCCACCTGTGCGCGAATTTCGGCGATCTTGGTCGCCCGAAATTCCGCCATGGTCCAGTCGCCTGCGAGGCCGCAGACATGGCGGACGAAATTGGCGAGCAGCTTGCCGCCATCGGGCGTGTGGACGACTTCAGGGTGGAACTGGGTCGCGTAGAAGCGCCTGGCTTCGTTGGCGGTGACGGCCAAGGGCGCGCCCTCGCTGGTCGCGACGACTTCGAACCCGTCGGCCAGCTGCGTCACCTTGTCACCATGGCTCATCCACACCTGATGCTTTTCGCCCGGCGCCCACAGACCGTCGAACAGCGCGCAGGACTTCTTGACTTCAATGAAGGCGCGGCCGAACTCACCGCTCTCGCCGCCTTCCACATTGCCGCCCAGCTGCTGCATCATGGTCTGCTGGCCGTAGCAGATGCCCAGCACCGGCACGCCAGCGTCGAAAATGGCTTGCGGCGCGCGCGGGCTATCGTCCCACATGACCGAGGAGGGGCCGCCCGACAGGATCACGCCCTTGGGCTGCATCCGGGCAAAAGCCTGTTCCGCGCTGTTGAACGGGGCGATTTCGGAATAGACACCCGCCTCGCGCACGCGCCGGGCGATGAGCTGGGTCACCTGGCTGCCGAAGTCCACGATAAGGATGGAATCCTGAAGGGGCAGCGTCATCGAATCGCCTTTATGTCGAGCGGTGGAAGGGATTCGCGCCCGGTTAGTCGCCCGGCCCCGATATGTCCAGTTTTCGCGACCTATGCTGCGTCGTCTTCCAGCCTGCGGCCCGCCGCCCATCCCAGCAGCGCCGCACTGCCCAGCACGGCCGCCGCGATCAGGAAGGCGCTGCCGATGTAGGGCAGCGTCGGATTACCGCCGACCGACAGCGCATAGACGCCACCGAAGAAGAGCGGCGATACGATGCCCGCAATGCTGCCGACGCTGTTGTTCGCGCCCTGCAACTGGCCCTGTTCGGATTCGGACACGCGCCGCGTCATCAGCGACTGGATCGTCGGCATTGCCAGCCCCCACAGCGCATTGGGCAGCATCGCGGCGACGAACAGCCAGCCGGTCGGTGCTAGCCCCATGCAGGCGATGCCGACAGCGCCGAAGGCCAGCCCCGTCACCATCGTCGCCCGATCGCCCAGCCTTTTCACTACGGGGCCGACCAGCAAGCCCTGCACGCCCATGTCGAGCAACCCAACCATGGCGAGCAGGCTGCCGACCTGCCACGCCCCCCAGCCATAACGATCCCCGGCATAGAGGACGAACACGGCGGAGAAGAGATGATGGGCAAAATAGAGCAGGAAATTGACGATCGCCAGGCTCGACAGCTCCGGGTGGGAGCGTAGCAGGGTGAGCGCACCGAACGGATTGGCGCGGCTCCAGGAGAAGGCCATCCGCTTATCCCGTGGCAACGATTCGGGCAGGACGAACACACCGTAGAGGAATGCCAGTCCCGACAGTGCCGCCGCCGTCCAGAAGGGCGCGCGCAGCGAAATCTCGCCTAATATGCCGCCGAGCAGCGGCCCGGCGACAAAGCCGCCGCTGAACGCTGCGCCGATCAGGCCATAACCGCGCGCGCGATCTTCAGGTTGGGTGATGTCGGCCATATAGGCAAAGACAGAGGTGAAACTGGATGAGGTGACACCGGCCAATATCCGCCCCAGCGCCAGCCACCATAGATTGGGTGCGAGCGCCATCAGCACATAGTCGAGCGCGAGGCCACATACCGACACGAGGATGACGGGCCGCCGCCCGAATCGGTCGGAGAGTGACCCGATGATCGGCGAACAGATGAACTGCATCCCCGCCCACAGCGCCACGAACACGCCGTTCCACAGCCCTGCCGCGCTGCTGGAGCCAGACAGCGATTCGATGAGTTGTGGCAGCACCGGGATGATGATCCCCATCGACATGACGTCGAGCAGCGCCGTCACCAGAATGAAGGCAATGGCCGCGTTGCGGCGGGGGAGGAGCGTGGCGGGCATGGGACACCGCCTAGAGCGGTTGAGCGGTCATGCCAAGCGATCGGCGCGCGGCAACGGCCCCAGCCAGAGGCTCCACGCCAGCAACAACACGCACCAGCCGCAAGCGACCCATAATGCGCCCAGGTCCATGCGCCCAAACAGCAAAGCGCCCGCCACCGCCCCCGCGACAAGCCCCAGCCAGAGCAATAAATGGGGCAGCCAGCCAAAAGCCGGGCCACCGGTCACGGCGCTGGCCAGCGCCTGCCCCAGCTTCACCAGCGCGCCGGTCATATAGGTGACGCCGATGCTCACCTCGCCATCGCGCTGGAACACATTGTTCACCGCGCCCATCGCCGCCGCCATCAGCAGGGTCAGGCCGTCGCCAGCCGATCCGGCAAGCGATGCCGCCATGGTCAACAGCGCCAGCACCAGTCCCAGCACGGCCTGTTTGCGCCATCGCCCGGCGGCCCGCGCCAGCAACGCGCCGGCAAATACTCCGCCGACAAATGCGCCGATCAGCCCGAACGCTGCCCATGCCAGCGTCGGCTCGGTCGCGATGCCGACTGCCATCCGGGTCGAATTGCCGCTCATGAAGGACACGAACAACCCGCCCAGCTTGAGCAACCCCAAGGCATCGACCATCCCCGCCAGCGCCGCCAGGCCAAAGGCCAGAACATGGCGCGACGGAGGATGGCGATGCATCGCTGCGGCCTATCGCATCACGACATCGCGGCTCAGATAGACCTGCGCCACGCGGCCATCCTTGATCGTGCAGGTGAAGCGGCGGGTGGTGCCGGTCGGGGCGCGATAACTGGCGCGGGATTCCACCTCGCCGTCGATATTATAGCCGTCCTGCGCAGCGCGCGGTTCGTCCATGCGCCGCACTTCGGCATAGCCACCATTTGCGCCCTGCGCCTCATCACGCGCGGCAACGGCGCAGGCATCGGCCATCTGGTCCTGATCGCCATTGGCCGCGGCAACATCGGAAAAATCATCGTCGCGCCTGACGTCCGCGCCATAGTCAGTGCCGTTCGCCGGCGGCGGTACGGCATCGTCGCTATTGCGCGCGACCTTTTTGTCCTTCGACATGGAGGAGGCGACGATCGCCACCGCGCCGATCAGCGCCGCTACTCCCACGGCATCGCCGAAACCAAAGCCATTGCCGCGATCACGATGGTGATGGCCCCAGCCCCGATCATGGCCGCGATCATAGCGCGGGCGCGCCTGCGCCGGGGCGATGCTGCCCACCAGCAGCGCCAGCCCCACCAGCGATCCTGTCATCCAGCGCGTCTTGCTCATGCGTCTATCTCCTGCGGTCAAACGGTCTCTATCCGCGTCCGGCTGTCGCGCGGCTGAACGATTATCGCGGATCAGCCTTGATCTGCAAACCCGTGAATGACGCCAGAAAGGCATAGCTGTCGGCATATTCGTCGATCAGCTTGTCGATCGGTTTTCCCGCGCCATGGCCCGCCCGGCTTTCCACTCGCAGCAACCGGGGTCTGCTGCCGACATCGGCGGCCTGCAAGGCGGCGGCATATTTGAAACTGTGGGCGGGAACCACCCGGTCGTCGGTATCGGCGGTCGTGACGAGGATTGCGGGATAATCCTTGCCCGACAGGATGTTGTGATAAGGCGAATAGCCGTAGAGCAGCGGAAAATCCTCTGCCCGGCCAGGCGATCCATAGTCATCGACCCAGTAGCGCCCGGCGGTGAAACGATCAAAGCGCAGCATGTCCATGACGCCCACGGCAGGCAGGGCAGCGGCGAACAGATCAGGCCGCTGGTTGACCACTGCGCCGACCAGCAGGCCACCATTGGAGCGGCCCTCGATCGCCAGCCCGTCGGGCGTGGTATAGCCGTTGGCCTTGAGATATTCGGCCGCGGCGATGAAATCGTCGAACACATTTTGCTTGTTGGGGCCACGTCCGGCGTCATGCCATGCCTTGCCGAACTCGCCGCCACCGCGCAGATTGGCGATGGCATAGACCCCGCCCTGCTCCAGCCAGGCCAGCCGGGTCGCTGAATAGCCCGGCGTCAGGCTGATGTTGAAACCGCCATAGCCGTAGAGGATGGTCGGCGCGGCGATCGCCCGGTCGGCCAGCGCCTTCTTGCGGATCACCGTCATCGGCACACGGGTGCCATCCTTTGACACATAGCTGATCTGCTCCACCCCGAATTCGTCCGGGTTGAAGGGCAGGTCGGGCTGCGCAAACAACTGGCTTTGCAGCGTGGATGTATCGAAGCGGTAGATGCTGGACGGGGTGGTGAAGCCCGAAAAGCTGAAAAATGTCTCCGGGTCGCCATCGCGCCCGCCAAAGCCAGCTGCTGTCCCCATGCCGGGCAAGGGCACGTCGCCCACCTTGCGCCCGTCCAGTTCGACCAGTTCGGCAATGGTTTCGGCCTGCGTCATATAGGCCAGGATCAGCCGGTTGCCGACCAGCGACCCGCCCGCCAGTGCATCGGCGCGCTCGGCCACGACCATTTGTGGCTTGCGCCGTGGTTGTGCCGCGTCAAGCGTCACCACACGCAATCGGGGCGCATGATCGTCTGTGATGAAATAGAGGGTCGATCCCCGACTGCCGATCAGCCGCCAGTCCTGCACCGGCCCCTTGACCAGTCGGCGTGGCTTTACTGGCCCGCCGTCCAGCGCCGCGACATGGACTTCGCGGCGCGGATCGATCCCCTCGAACGAGCTGATCACCAGCCAGCGTCCGTCATTGGTGACCTGCGCGGTATGACTGAGTTTCGGGCGGTCGGGTGTGGCGTAGATCAGTTGGTCCTGCGCCTGCTCGGTGCCGACGCGATGATAGAAAAGCTGCTGATCCTCATTGGCGGACCGGAAAGCGGTATCTCCCTGCGGCGCGGGATAGCGGGAATAGAAGAAGCCCTCGCCACGCCCGTCCCAGGCCAGGGTTGAAAATTTGACCCACTCGATCCGGTCGTCCAGAACTTTGCCGGTGTCCACGTCCAGCAGCCGCAGCGTCCGCCAGTCGCTGCCCGCCTCCTGCACCGCAAAGGCCAGGGTGCGGCCGTCGGGGGACGGGGTCCATTCGGCCAGCGCGCTTGCCCCGTCTTTGGCCCACTCATTGGGGTCGATCAGCAAACGCTCCGGTCCGTCCAGACCTTCGCGCACATAGAGCGGGGTCTGGTTCTGGAGGCCCTTGTTATAGCCGTAGAAATAGCGCCCCCCCGCCTTGCGCGGGACGGTATAGCGGCCATGCGAGAGCAACGCCTGCATCCGCTTCTTGAGCACCGCGCGGCCCGGCAATCCGTCGATATAGCGGCGGGTCAGCGCGTTTTCTTCAGCCACCCAGTCCTTCACCGCGGGGTCGGCGCGCAGGTCGTTCTCCAGCCAGCGATAGGGATCGGCGACCTTCACGCCGAAATGATCCTCGACCAGATCAAGGCGCTTCGCGGTCGGATAGCGCAAGCCCTGTCCGGCCGCGTCGATGGCGGCCGCCTCCGGTCCCGCAAGGACCGGGCTGGCCGCCAACAACAACGGCAGCAGGAACAGGCGAGCTGTGACGCGCATCCTCTCATTCTCTTTTTATCAAACAGAACAGGCCGTGGCTCCTAAAGAGCCACGGCCTGTCGGTAAAGCATCCAGTCCCCGTCGGGAGGACCGCACCAATCAGGCGGCTTCGTATTCATCCTCGTCGGCGGTCTGCACCGGGCCGCTGTCCTGGCCCTTGGCGCTAACGTCGCGGTCAACCAGTTCGATGATCGCGATCGGCGCAGCGTCCGACGCGCGGATGCCGGCCTTGATCACGCGGGTATAGCCGCCGTTGCGATCCTTGTAGCGCTCAGCCAGAACCTCGAACAGCTTGGCCAGCTGCGCATCATCCTTCAGGCGGGCGTCGGCCAGGCGACGGTTGGACAGGCCGCCCTTCTTGGCGAGCGTGATCAGCTTTTCCACATAGGGACGCAGTTCCTTCGCCTTGGGCGTGGTGGTCAGGATCTGCTCATGCTTGATCAGCGAGGCAGCAAGGTTGCGCAGCAGGGCTACGCGATGACCGGTGGCGCGCTGGAGGCGACGTTGACCCATTCTGTGACGCATATTTCATTCCTTCGTTCGTTAAGGGCCCGTTTCAGGTAGCCCAGACCAGGCGGTGACGTGGCCGCCATTTGTTCGTCATTCCCGCGGAGGCGGGAACCCATCTCCGAACCCATCCCCCGGCGCAAGGCCGGGAGATGGGTCCCCGCCTTCGCGGGGATGACGGAGCTTTTTAACCCAGCAGCTCTTGTTCGAGCTTCTTGGCCATTTCCTCGATATTCTCAGGCGGCCAGCCGGGGATGTCCATGCCCAGGCGCAGACCCATGGACGACAGCACTTCCTTGATTTCGTTCAGCGACTTGCGACCGAAATTGGGGGTGCGCAGCATCTCGGCTTCGGTCTTTTGGACCAGATCGCCGATATAGATGATGTTGTCGTTCTTGAGGCAGTTGGCGCTGCGGACCGACAGTTCCAGCTCGTCGACCTTCTTGAGAAGGTAGCGGTTGATCTGGTTGGTGTCGCTTTCGCCTTCCGACGCCGATGCGACCGCATGGCCGCCCTGCGAGGGTGCGGCGGTGGGCAGCGCGTCCTCGAAATGGACGAACAGCTGAAGCTGGTCCTGCAGGATGCGCGCGGCAAAAGCGACCGCGTCTTCCGGCGTGACGGTGCCGTCGGTTTCGACGGTCAGCGACAGCTTGTCATAGTCCAGTTCCTGGCCGACGCGGGTGTTGTCCACCTTGTAGGCGACCTGACGGACCGGCGAGTAGAGCGCGTCGATCGGAATGAGGCCGATGGGCGCGTCTGCCGGACGGTTGGCGACGGCGGGGACATAGCCCTTGCCGACATCCGCAGTCAGTTCCATGTTCAGCGTTGCGCCCTGGTCGAGGTGACAGATCACCAAGTCCGGGTTCATCACTTCGATGTCGCCGACAACGCTGATGTCGCCAGCCTTGACCACGGCCGGGCCGGTGGCCGACAGCTGGAGCCGCTTGGGACCATCGCCTTCCATCCGCAGCGCGACCTGCTTGATGTTGAGGACGATGTCGGTGACATCTTCACGCACGCCAGCGAGCGACGAGAATTCATGCAGGACGTTCTCGATCTTGATCGAGGTGACCGCCGCGCCCTGAAGCGAGGAAAGAAGAACCCGGCGCAGCGCGTTGCCAAGCGTCAGGCCGAAGCCGCGCTCTAGTGGCTCGGCGACGAAGGTCGCCTTGCGCTTGCCGTCGCTGGTTGGCTTGATTTCCAGCGCGTTGGGCTTCTTCAATTCCTGCCAGTTCTTCATGTTGACAGTCATGTAATTCCCCTGGGGATGTGGCCGAAACGCTTATGATCCTGGACCCGACAGGACGTTGCGGCCGATGCAGACGGGTAACGGGCGGCGCGTCCGCCGCCCGCCATATCGCTCAGCCGAATTTAGACGCGGCGGCGCTTGGACGGACGCACACCGTTATGCGGGATCGGCGTCACATCGCGGATGGAGGTGATGTGGAAACCCACGGCCTGGAGGGCGCGCAGGGCCGATTCACGACCTGAACCGGGACCCTTGACTTCGACTTCCAGGGTACGGACGCCATGTTCGGCGGCCTTGCGGCCGGCATCTTCCGCGCACACCTGAGCGGCGTATGGGGTCGACTTGCGGCTGCCCTTGAAGCCCATCATGCCAGCCGAGGACCAGGAAATCGCGTTGCCCTGGGCATCGGTGATGGTCACCATGGTGTTGTTGAAGCTGGCGTTGACATGTGCCACGCCCGCCGAGATGTTCTTGCGCTCACGGCGCTTAATGCGCTGGGGTTCGCGTGCCATTTTGCTCTATCCTACTCGAAATACTGAAAAAAGAAGTCGGGAGGGCGAAGCCGTCAGGCCCGCCCTCTGGCGCTTACTTCTTCTTACCGGCGATCGCCTTGGCCTTGCCCTTGCGGGTACGGGCGTTGGTGTGCGTGCGCTGGCCACGAACCGGCAGACCCTTACGATGACGCAGGCCGCGATAGCAGGCCAGATCCATCAGGCGCTTGATGTTCATCGCGGTGTTGCGGCGAAGATCACCCTCGACGGTCAGGTCGGCGTCGATCGTTTCACGGATCTGCAGCACTTCGGCGTCCGACAGGTCCTGCACACGGCGGCTGTGGTCGATGCCCAGCTTGGTGGCGATGTCGACGGCGGTCTTGCGGCCGATGCCGTGAATGTAGGTGAGCGCAATGATTACGCGCTTGTTGGTCGGGATGTTAACACCCGCAATACGTGCCATGGTCAATAAATCTCCTGCTCCACGGGGCGATTGGCGTCACCCCATCTCAAAGCGTCAGGGTTGAGCAGTCCTTGGCGTGGATGCGCAACCGATGTATACCCCCGGACGCAAAAAAGACGGCCAGTGCGCGAAGCACTGCCGCTCACCAGCGTGTCGGGATGTCCGCGCCCTAGCGATTCGGGTGCGCGGTGTCAATATCGGCAGCGGCAAGCCTTGATGCAGCCCAGCCTGCCCTCGCCCCTTCTCCGCTCATCCTTTTCCGGTTGAGCCGCCCGCGTCGTGCAGGCATGGGTGGGCGATGCGCTTTACCACAAACCTCGCCCTCGTCGCGCCCTGCCTCATCCTGCTTGGTTCCTGCGTCGGACCTGCGCCGCGCCAAGGCAATCCAGCGCCAACCCCTGCGCCCCGGCCAACCCCGACTCCCGCGCCAACCCAGCCTGCCACGCCCGCTGCGCCGCAGGCCAGCGAATGGCAGTATCGCGCGACTACGCCGGGCGACTGGCGCTGGCAATCCGACGCAGCCATGTCGATCGCCCGGTTCGGTCCGACGGCTGCCGACACCCGCCTGACCATACGCTGTGATCGGGCTGCGCGCCGGATCAGCATCATCCGCACCGGCGGGGGTCAGGGGACGATGACGATACGGACCAGCTATGGCGCGACCAGCTGGCCTGCAACCGCATCGATTGCACCGACGCCGCAAACCGTTGCCGTCCGCGCTGCCGCGGACACGGCGCTAGATCAGATCGCCTACAGCCGGGGTAAATTCGCGGTCGAGGTGGCCGGGCTGGAACCGCTGATCGTCCCCGCCTGGGCAGAGGTGTCGCGGGTGATCGAGGATTGTCGCGGATAGCGACGCAGGCCGAACTTGCGGACGCGAAAGTATGATTCGAAAAAAGAATAATACAAGTCTTGATCATGCAGCCCGTCTGATTCACATTCCATCCCGTGGCCGCACGAAGCGCAGTCGAAGTCGGCCATAACGGGCTTCAACATAGCGAAAGGAGGTGATCCGATGTCTCATGGTTCAGCAATGGGGTCGGTCAAGTCCATTCGGGGAACGCGCCGCTGAGCGACGCCACGCCGTCGATCTTCCTCCACATCGCGAGATAAAGCGCGCCGACATACAGGCCGTCTCCCCGTGGAGAAGATAGCGCGACCTTCGTTTCCCCTGGGCGGCACTTCCGGCCGCTGACCATGCACATGATGGGCCGTCGGGCTTCGACCCGGCGGCCCCTCTCATTTGCGTTTCTCCTGCCATCAAGCCTGCTACCGCAACAGGACTTGCCTCACCTGATATATCCATTAATCTGGATATATGAAAAACGAATCCGCCATCGCTGCTCTGGCCGCCCTTGCCCAGTCCACACGGCTCGACAGTTTTCGACTGCTCGTGCGTCATGAACCCGATGGCCTGCCCGCAGGCGAGATTGCGCGGCTGGTCGGGGTGCCGCAAAATACCATGTCCTCACATTTGGCGATCCTGTCCCGCGCGGGGCTTGTGCGGGCGGAGCGGCATAGCCGGTCGGTCCATTATCGCGCCGACCTGGAGGCGCTGGGGGCACTGACCCTGTTCCTGCTCAAAGATTGCTGCGGCGGGAATGCGGCCTTGTGCGCCCCGATCATCGCTGAACTCACCCCCTGCTGCTGACGCAAAGGACATATCCTTGGCCACCGACATCATCATCTATCACAACCCCGCCTGCGGCACGTCGCGCAACACGCTGGCGATGATCCGCCATGCCGGGATCGAGCCGCATGTCGTGGAATATCTCCTGACCCCGCCGTCGCGGGCCTTGCTGGAACAACTCATCGCCCGCGCCGGCATCAGCCCCCGCGCCCTGTTGCGGCAGAAGGAAACACCCTTCGCCGATCTGGGCCTCTCCGACGAGAGCCTGTCCGACGCGGCGCTGATCGACGCGATGATGGCGCACCCGATATTGATCAACCGCCCGCTGGTCGTCTCGCCCAAGGGCGTGCGACTGTGTCGTCCGTCCGAAGCGGTGCTGGACCTGCTGCCCCACCCCCTTCCCACGCCCTTCGTCAAGGAAGATGGCGACGTGGTGGGGACGGTCTGATGTCGCTGTTCGAACGCTATCTCAGCCTCTGGGTCGCGCTGTGCATCGTCGTGGGGATCGGGCTGGGGCATCTGTTTCCGTCGGCCTTCGCCCTGATCGCTGGCGCGGAGGTTGCAAGCGTCAACCTGCCCGTCGCGGCGCTGATCTGGCTGATGATCATACCGATGCTGCTGCGGATCGACTTTGCCGCGCTGGGCAGCGTGCGGCGGCACTGGCGCGGTGTGGGGGTGACACTGTTCATCAACTGGGCGGTCAAGCCTTTCTCCATGGCGTTGCTCGGCACCTTCTTCATCGGCCATCTTTTCGCGCCCTACCTGCCTGCCGGGCAGGGGCCGTCCTATATTGCGGGGCTGATCCTACTGGCCGCTGCACCCTGCACCGCGATGGTGTTTGTCTGGTCCAACCTGCTGGATGGCGATCCCGGCTATACGCTGAGCCAGGTGGCGCTCAATGACCTGATCATGGTCTTTGCCTTCGCGCCGATCGTCGGGCTGCTGCTGGGCGTCGCGTCGATCAGCGTGCCGTGGGATACGCTGCTGCTGTCGGTCGGTCTCTATATCGTCGTGCCTGTGGTCGTCGCCCAGTGGCTGCGCCGGGCGCGGTTGCGGGCGGGCGGACAGGCAGCGCTCGATCGGCTGCTCGTCGCGCTGGGACCGGTGAGCCTCGTCAGCCTGCTTGCCACGCTGGTGCTATTGTTCGCCTTTCAGGGCGAACAGATCGTCACCCAGCCGCTGGCCATTGCGCTGATCGCCGTGCCGATCCTGTTGCAGGTCTATCTGAACGCTGGCCTTGCCTATTGGCTGAGCCGCCGCTTTCGGGTCGCCTGGTGCGTCGCGGGACCGGCCGCGCTGATCGGCGCGTCCAATTTCTTCGAGTTGGCGGTGGCGGCAGCGATCAGCTTGTTCGGGCTGCACTCCGGCGCAGCGCTGGCCACCGTGGTCGGCGTGCTGGTGGAGGTGCCGGTGATGCTCACCATCGTCGCGCTCGTGAAGCGATCGCGCGGCTGGTATGAACGGGGCGCGGCGGCATAGGCGCTACCGCTCCGCCCCCTTCGCCTTGCCCCAGGCGCGTGCGGCGGTGTAACCCAGATAGCCGGTGCCAAACAGCGCATAGAGCGGTTCGGGCAGGGCGTTGAGATAGTCGCGCATCCCTGCTGTGATCGCCGCTGCAATGTCAGGCCGCCAGCCCGCGATAAGCCCCATCGGCAGCGACCAGAGCAGTAGCGCATAGATGACGTAGAGAAAGGCGGGCCGCGCGCGGGTGGCCCAGGGATCGTTGGTTGGGGTGTCGGTTGTCATGGGTTGATATCCTGACTGAAGGGGCCGTTTCGGGCGATGATCACACCCTGGCTGGACGGCAAATTTCCAATTGCGTTCACGACCATCTAACCGATCCGGTTGGCAAGCCACCCGTAGAGAAAGGCCTCATTGGCCGGACGGCTTTCGGCCAGCGCGATATAGCGTTCGCCCTGCATCGCCTCTATCGCCTTCAGCAGCACCGCCTCACCCGACTTGCCCCGCAACGCGCGGAAGGCGCGTAATGCCGAGAGCGTCCGCGCGCCGATCGCCCGGTCGAGCGTCAGGTCGGGATAGTCGCGCTGGTTGCGATTGAGCGCATTAAGCGCGCGCTGGAGAAAGCCGGTCGCGGTGCCAACGCCCATGTTGACGGCTGTATCGAACAACTCGGCGGCTACGGACGGCGCGGTTTCCGCGACGAAGGCATAGCCCGGCTGATCCCAGTAGAGCCGCCGGTAGATCGCCACCGCCGTAGCGCGTGGCAAGGATCGCATATCTCCGGCATAGCCATTGGCGCGCGCCACCGTGTGGGTTATGCCCCAGTTGGTTGCGCCGCCACGATCGGCGGGATGGTCGCTATAGCCCCCTTCGCGGGCAATGACTTCGTCGATGAGCCTATGAATATCCAAGCTGCGCCTCCCTGCGTGGAATGAGGCGAATCATTTATCCCATATGGTTTGTTGTAGGACAGGATAAATATCCGGCTGAACGCAAATGGCGTAAACCGCCCTATGCCGTCCAAATCGGATCGATCAGCCTTCTGCGCGCAGCCGTTCGGCCAGTTGGGCGATTTCATCGGGTTCCAGCAGCCAGGTGCGCGTCCGGCGGCCCTCCCGATGGACGGGTTGGGTCAACAATACGCGCGCCTGTGCCTTGGCTTCGGCCTTGAAGATCGCGAAATGCTGGGCGCACTGGCGGATCGTGCCTATCAGTGGCGCCTTGCCATCCAGGTCGATCATGGTCGCTGGCTGGTCCCAGTCTATGGCGGACATGGCGGCATCCTTTCATCGTCGGGCGGGTCAATCCCCCGCGGTGGCGTCAGATAGGCGGTCGGGCGCCGCTCCTGCAAGACCCTGCGGTCTTGCACGACTGTCCCGACCCTTGCGGGGTGGGGGATTATCAATTTCGGCTGATCCTGAGCATCAGGCAAATGAATGGTGCGGCCAAGAAGACTCGAACTTCCACGGGCTTTCGCCCACAACGACCTCAACGTTGCGCGTCTACCAATTCCGCCATGGCCGCACATTCAAAGGGAAACCGGCAGGACCGGCATCTGGTAGGCGCTGGCCATTAGCAAAGGCTTTTACGCCATGCAACAACCGATCTGCATCTGCGTTATGATTGATCGGTGGGCAGGATGCAGTCAGCCGAAGGGCTGACAGCGGCACGCGAGAGGATGGAAAGCAGGACCATGCACCATTGGATGCTGTCGGGCATGACAGTGGCCGCTGCGACGGTCATGGGGCTGGGCCTTGGTGCCTATGTCACCAGTCCGCAATCGTCCGCGCTGTCTGGCAACGCGGAAGCTGTCTATACCGAGTCTGGTGACAGCGTTGCGTCGGATTATGCCTTCAATCCGACCGATCAGGGTCCCAGCGAAATCCGCTGCACCGGTTGCGGTCCCAGCCTGGCCGAACGGCGCAGTGCTTTGGATATGGCGGGGCTGGACGCAGACGGCACGAGCGATCCGGCGGTGCGCGACTATCTGACGCAAGGGGACGCGGCGGAGGCAACCTACCCCGCGCCGCCGCCGCCATCTCCCATCCATCAACTGCCTCAAACGATTGCACGCTTCGCCGCCGGAGAGGCGGCCACGCCTCCTCCAATTCTGCAACCAGCGGCGGCGGAAGCCGGCCCCGCCACCATCGCAACGGCAGCAGGTGGCTCTCTCCCTTAAGCGCTTATTCGGCGGCGACGACCTCCGCCTGCGCATCGCTCAGCGGATGAGCGAGGCGGTTGATCATCTCCTTGGGGCATACCTGCCAGATATAGCGCCGCCAGCGGTCCCAATCTTCCAATATGGTGCCGGACCATTTGCTATCGGTCGCCTTGGCGTGCTGTGCGATCAGATCCTTGACTTGGGCCTCCCAATGTTCGCTTTCCAGCCGCTGCCAGACGATCCCTTCGGGATTGGCGCGCGACGGGAAGCTGCCATCCTCATCCAGGATGAAGGCCATGCCGCCGGTCATGCCCGCGCCGAAATTGGCGCCGGTCTTGCCCAGGATCACTGCCGTACCGCCGGTCATATATTCGCAGCCATTGGCGCCGCAGCCCTCGACCACCACTTGCGCGCCCGAATTGCGCACGGCAAAGCGTTCGCCCGCCTGCCCTGCCGCGAACAGCTTGCCGCTGGTCGCGCCGTAGAGGACGGTATTGCCGATGATCGTATTGTCCTTGGACGACAGCGGCGAGGAGACGGTCGTGCGCACGGTGATGATGCCGCCCGACAGGCCCTTGCCGACATAGTCGTTCGCGTCGCCGAAGATTTCGAGCGTAATCCCCTTGCACAGGAACGCGCCCAGCGATTGGCCGGCAGACCCGCGCAACCGCACCGTCAGATGCCCGTCGGCGAGCGTCGACATGCCGAACCTGTCAGTCACCGCCGACGACAGCCGCGTGCCGACCGCGCGGTGCGTGTTGCGCACCGTATAGGTCAGCTGCATCTTTTCGCCCCGCTCGAACACCGCCTTGGCGTCGCGCATCATCTGCGCGTCCAAGCTGTCGGGCACGTCGTTGCGCCATTGCTTCAGGCTGAAACGGCGCTGGTCGTCGGGGGCATCCACCTTGGCGAGGATCGGGTTGAGATCGAGATCGTCCAGATGCTCTGCACCACGATTGACCTGCTTGAGCAATTCCGTTCGCCCAATCACCTCGTCCAGGCTGCGGAAGCCCAGCCGCGCCAGCACTTCGCGCACTTCTTCGGCAATGAAGGTCATCAGGTTGATGACCTTCTCCGGCGTGCCGGTGAACTTGGCACGCAGCTTTTCATCCTGCACGCACACGCCCACGGGGCAGGTGTTGCTGTGGCACTGACGCACCATGATGCAGCCCATGGCGACCAGCGACAGCGTGCCGATGCCATATTCTTCCGCACCCAATATCGCAGCGATCACGATGTCGCGTCCGGTTTTCAGGCCGCCATCGGTCCGCAGCTTCACCCGATGCCGCAACCCGTTGAGCGTCAGCACCTGATTGGCTTCCGACAGGCCCATTTCCCACGGTGTCCCGGCATATTTAATGCTGGTCTGTGGGCTGGCCCCGGTGCCGCCGACATGGCCCGCGATCAGGATGACGTCGGCATGAGCCTTGGCCACGCCCGCCGCAACCGTGCCGATGCCGGCCTGGCTCACCAGCTTGACGCAGACGCGCGCCCGCGGGTTGATCTGCTTGCAGTCGTAGATGAGCTGCGCCAAATCCTCGATCGAATAAATGTCATGATGGGGCGGCGGTGAGATCAGCGTCACGCCCGGCGTCGAATGGCGCAGCTTGGCGATGAACTCGGTCACCTTGAAACCGGGCAGCTGCCCGCCCTCGCCGGGCTTGGCGCCCTGCGCGACCTTGATCTCGATCTCCTCGGCCGATGCCAGATATTCGGCATGAACACCAAAGCGGCCCGACGCGATCTGCTTGATCACGCTGTTGGCATTGTCACCATTTTCATAGGGCTTGAAGCGGGCGGCATCCTCGCCGCCCTCACCCGACACCGCCTTCGCACCGATCCGGTTCATCGCGATCGCCAGCGTTTCATGCGCTTCGGGGCTGAGCGCGCCCAGCGACATGCCGGGCGTTACAAAACGCTTACGAATCTCGGTCGTGGCTTCCACTTCGTCGATCGGCACGGCTTCGCGGGCGAAGTTGAACTCCATCAGGTCGCGCAGATAGACGGGCGGCAAATCGCGCACGCCGCGCGAGAATTGCAGATAGGTGGAGTAGCTGTCGGTCGCCACTGCGGTCTGCAACAGGTGCATCAGTTGCGCGGAATAGGCGTGCGCCTCTCCGCCGTTACGCTGGCGATAGAAGCCGCCGATCGGCAGCCGCACGACCGATGCATCATAGGCCTGCTGGTGGCGCAGGATCGCGCTATAATGAAGCGAGGCATAGCCTTCGCCCGAAATCTTCGCCGGCATGCCCGGAAACAGATCATTGACCAGCGCACGCGACAGGCCGACTGCCTCGAAATTATAGCCGCCGCGATAGCTGCTGATGACCGCAATGCCCATTTTGGACATAATCTTGAGCAGGCCTTCGTTGATCGCGACGCGATAACGCTCGAAACAGGCCTCCAGATCGAGCGACCCGAACAGGCCGCGCGCATGGCGGTCGGCGATGCTCGCTTCGGCCAGATAGGCGTTCACCGTCGTCGCGCCAACACCAATCAGCACCGCAAAATAATGGGTGTCGAGCGCTTCGGCACAGCGCACGTTGATCGACGCATAGGAACGTAGCCCCTTGCGCACCAGATGCGTATGCACGGCCGCTGCGGCCAGCACGCCCGCAATCGCGGCGCGTGTTTCGCCAACACCCTCGTCGGTCAGGAAGATTTCGGTCCGCCCCTCGCGCACCGCCTGTTCGGCCTCCTCGCGGATGCGGGCGATCGCCGCGCGCAGCTGTTCCTGCCCGCCGGTGGCGGGGAAGGTGCAGTCGATTTCCGCCACCGCCGGGCCGAAATGCGCCTTCAGCCGCGCCCATTCGGCGCTGGTCAGCACCGGCGAATCCAGCACCAGCACATGGCTGTTCTGCGCGTCCTGCTCCAGGATGTTGTGCAGGTTGGAAAAGCGCGTTTTCAGGCTCATCACATGCCGTTCGCGCAACGGGTCGATCGGCGGGTTGGTGACCTGGCTGAAATTCTGGCGGAAGAAATGGCTGATCGTGCGCGGCTTGTCGGAAATGACCGCCAGTGGCGTGTCGTCACCCATCGATCCGATGGCTTCCTTGGCGTCCTCGACCATCGGCGCCAGGATCAGTTCCAGATCCTCCAGCGTCAGATTGGCCGCGACCTGCCGCCGGGTCAGTTCCGCCTTGTCCCAGTCGGGCAGCGCGGTCGGCGCATCGGTCAGGTCGCCGATCGCCATGAAATCCTTAATCAGCTCGCCATAGGGGCGCTCGGCAGCGATCCTGTCCTTGATCGCAGCGTCGTCATAGAGTTCGCCTTCCTGCAAATCGATCGCGATCATCTGGCCCGGACCCATCCGGCCCTTGCGCACGATCGTCGTCTCCGGAACCACGACCATGCCGGTCTCCGACCCCACGATCAGCAGATTGTCGCCGGTCAGCGTATAGCGCAGCGGGCGTAGCGCGTTGCGATCCACCCCGGCCACGACCCAGCGCCCGTCGGTCATCGCCAGCGCGGCGGGGCCATCCCACGGCTCCATGACGGAGGCGAGATAGTCATACATGTCGCGATGCGCTTTGGGCAGTTCACCGCTGTCGGCCTGCCACGCTTCGGGGACCAGCATCAGCTTGGCGGTCGGCGCGTCGCGGCCCGACCGGCAGATCGCCTCGAACACGGCGTCCAGCGCAGCGGTATCGGACGCGCCCGCCGGGATCACGGGCTTGATATCCTCCGACTGCTCGCCGAACGCGAGGCTCGCCATCTTGATCTCGTGGCTCTTCATCCAGTTCTTGTTGCCGCGGATCGTGTTGATCTCTCCATTATGGGCGAGCGTGCGGAACGGCTGGGCCAGCCACCATTGCGGGAAGGTGTTGGTCGAATAACGCTGGTGGAAGATCGCTACCCGGCTCTCGAACCGCTCATCCTGCAAATCGGGATAGAATACCGACAGCGATTCCGCGAGGAACAGCCCCTTGTAGATGATCGACCGGCACGACAGGCTACAGATATAGAAATCGTTGATTTGCGCCGCGATCACCTGCTTCTCGATCCGGCGGCGGATCAGATAGAGGTCCTTCTCGAACTCGGCCTGATCGCGGACTTCGGGCATCGGCCCGGCGATCATTATCTGCTCGATTTCGGGCCGCGTGCGCTGCGCCTTTTCACCAATGACCGACACGTCGACCGGCACCTGCCGCCAGCCATAGATGGTATAGCCCGCGTCGATGATCTCGCTCTCGACGATGGTGCGGCAGGTTTCCTGCGCGGACAAGTCCGTGCGCGGCAGGAAGATCATGCCGACGGCCAGACGATTGGGCAGCGGCTTATGGCCGGAGTCCGCAATCGCATCATCAAAGAAGCGCACCGGCAGATCGACATGGATACCCGCGCCGTCGCCGGTCTTGCCGTCAGCATCCACCGCGCCACGGTGCCACACGGCTTTCAGGGCATCAATCGCGGAGGCGACGACGCGGCGCGACGGGCGGCCATCGGTCGCGGCAACCAAGCCCACGCCACAGGCGTCGCCTTCCATATCCGGGTGATACATGCCCTCGGCAGCGATACGCGCACGTTCTTCGGGGCTTGCCATGAAGGGGGTGTCCGTCATGATGATGTTCCCTTGCGTTCTTGCGTCGCGAGCCATTGATCGACGACGTCCTTGATTTTTTGTTGCATGATCGGTTTCCGATCTTCAGCGACCTTAAGTCCAATCCGTGCCAGCTTTGGCATCATCTGCGGCATCAACTGTTGTGATTTACGCATGACAGGGTCGGCGCTGATCACGGCCAGTCTGCGAAGTTCTTCGGCAGTGAAATGATCGGCATAAATTTGTGCAGCGTCATCCAATGCCGTCCGCTTGAGTTCGGCCATCATTGCGCCAATCTCTTCATTCATCGCAGCACGCACCTTTTGCTTGAGATCGGCAGGCATGTTTTCACCCCGCTGCTTCTCGGCAGTCGCGACATTCTGTTCAAAAACGCTATTCGCCATAGCGATGCCGGACAGTTCCATCTGCCGCTCAAAACCTACCGATAGAAGGAGGTCACGCGCAGCAGCAAGTGCAGCCAGCCTGTCTCCACCTTGCGCTAGAGATGGCGTACTTAACAGCGTGAGAAGCAGAGCAAGGAAAACCGTCCTCACGCCGCAACCCTCTCGCCCGCCGCCTTGGCCTTGGCCTTCAAATAGCGGTGCATATGCTCCGTCACATCGCGGCCGTCGCGAATCGCCCAGACCACCAGCGACGCGCCGCGCACGATGTCGCCCGCCGCGAACACCCCGTCCACGCTGGTCATCATCGTCTTATGATCGACACGCAGCGTGCCCCAGCGAGTGACCGACAGATCGTCCGCGCCGAACAGCTTGGGCAGTTCTTCGGGGTCATAGCCCAGCGCCTTGATGACGAGGTCCGCCTCCAGCGTATGTTCGCTGCCCGGATCGGGTTCGGGTGCGCGGCGGCCCGATGCGTCGGGCGCGCCCAGCCGCATCCTGGTGACCTTGACGCCGGTCACATGCTCGGTGCCTTCAAAGGCGATCGGGGCGGTCAGCCAGACGAATTCGACGCCTTCTTCCTCGGCATTGGCCACTTCGCGCTGCGATCCAGGCATATTTTCCCTGTCGCGGCGGTAGAGGCATTTGACCGACTTGGCACCCTGGCGGATCGCGGTGCGGACACAGTCCATCGCGGTGTCGCCGCCGCCGATGACGACGACATTCTTGCCTGTCGCCAGCAGCGTGCCGTCGGCATGTTCGGGGACATCGTCGCCAAAGCCCGCCTTGTTGGAGGCGGTCAGATAATCGAGCGCCTTGACCACGCCCGGCGCGCCCACGCCCGGCGCGCGAATGTCGCGGGGCTTATAGACGCCGGTGGCGATCAGGATCGCGTCATGCTTCTCGCGCAGCGCTTCGAGCGTCGCGTCGCGGCCGACCTCGAAATTTTCGTGAAAGACGATGCCGCCATCCTTCAGCCGCTGGACCCGGCGCATGACGATGTCCTTCTCCAGCTTGAAGCCGGGGATGCCATAGGTCAGCAGTCCGCCGGCGCGATCATGCCGGTCATAGACATGCACCTCATGCCCCGCCGCGCGCAGATATTCCGCCGTGGTGAGGCCCGCCGGTCCCGCGCCGATCACGCCGATCGACTGGCCGGTCGGCTTGCCCGCGACCAGCGGTTCGACCCAGCCTTCCTTCCAGGCGGTGTCGGTGATGAACTTTTCGACGCTGCCGATGGTCACGGCGCCATGGCCGGAAAATTCGATGACGCAATTGCCCTCGCACAGCCGATCCTGCGGGCAGATGCGGCCGCAGATTTCGGGCATGGTGCTGGTCAGGTTCGACAGCTCATAGGCTTCGCGCAGGCGGCCTTCGGCTGTCAGGCGCAGCCAGTCGGGAATATGGTTGTGAAGCGGACAGTGAGTTGAACAATAAGGCACGCCACATTGCGAACAGCGCGACGCCTGTTCTTCCGCCTTGTCGAGGATGAAGCTGCGGCTGATTTCCAGAAAATCGTCGGCGCGGGCATCGGCATCGCGCTTGTCGGGATAGGCTTGTCCCTTGCCTACGAATTTCAGCATCGGATTGTCGGCCATGTCTCGCCCCTGACTCAAGTTGCAGAGGCGCGCATAGCATAAAGACCCGCAGAGTCACGCGGATTCTGCATTATAGGTCAGTATAACTGACTAATTATTGACCTGCATAAGACCTATTTGCGAAACAATCGCAAAAACTCACCCCATAAATAGACCGTTTCGGCCCTATCTAGTCCCCAGCCACACCAGAGCGGCGATTCCGGCGATGATTCGATACCAGGCGAAGGGCGCGAATCCATGTTTCGACACCAGCCCGACGAACCAGCGGATCACCAGCAGCGCGACGATGAACGACACGAAAAAGCCCAGTGCGATACTGTCCCAGCCCACCGCCGCGCTGGTGATCTGATCACCCTTCTTGATCAATTCCAGCGCCGTCGCGCCCAGCATGGTTGGGATGGCGAGGAAGAAACTGAATTCGGCCGCTGTGCGCCGCTCCACACCCAGCATCAGCGCGCCCATGATCGTCGCGCCCGACCGGCTGACGCCAGGGATCATGGAGATACATTGGACAAGGCCGATGCCCAGCACCCGGATGGCTGGAATATCGGCGATGCCGTGGAACCGCTGTTCCTTGACCGCCCGTTCGATCAGCAGGATGGCGACGCCGCCGACGATCAAGGCCCAGGCGACGACCTGCGGCGCGCCCAGCAAAATCTCGATATAGTCGTGGAGCGCAAGGCCGATAATGGCGGAAGGGATGAAGGCGATCAGCAGATTGCGCAGGAACCGCCAGCTTACCGGTTCGCGCCGCAACAGCCCCATGCCCACCGCCCAAAAGGTGCGCCAGTAAAGGACGACAACCGCCAGGATTGCCCCCAGTTGGATGACGACATTGAACATCGCCCAGGTCGACGCATCATATCCCAGCAATTCGCTGGCGAGAATGAGATGTCCGGTCGAGGATACCGGCAGAAATTCGGTCAGCCCTTCGACAATACCCAGCAGGATGACGGTCAGATAATGCAGGTCCATGCGCCTCTTTCCTAATTCCTCCCCTGCAAGGGGAGGATCATTATAGTCAGGCGCTCACCCGACCGGCGAAGCGGCCATGTTTGCGGTAGCGGACCATCCATTTGTCGGCGACCCCGGCCATCGGCGTGGCGACGACGCCCAGCGCGTCCAGCCCTTTGGCCCCTGGTGACACGACATTGTCGCGCCCCAGCATCGCCAGCTGATCGCTGGTGATCGGCCCGCCGGGCAGCATCGCCAGCAGCTTCGCCGCGGCGTGCGGCACATCGACCAACGGCTTGTTACGGCCGGTCGCCGTGGCGATCCACTGGTTGATATCCTTCATGCTCTGCACCTGCGGCCCGCCCAGTTCATAGGTCTGGCCGCCATGGACGCCCGGCTGCTCGGCGGCGTTGGCGATCGCTTGGGCGACGTCGGCGACATAGACCGGCTGGAACCTGGTTGCCCCACCGATCACCGGCACAACCGGCAGCATAGCAATGATCTGCGCGAAGCGATTGAGGAACTGGTCCTCCGCGCCGAAGATGATCGACGGGCGGATGATGGTGGCGGTGGGGAAGGCGGCCTTGACCGCGGCTTCGCCCGCGGCTTTCGATCGGCCATAGGCTGATGGACTGTCGTCATCCGCGCCGATCGCCGACATATGCACCAGTGCGCCCACGCCAGCATCCGCCACCGCCGTGGCGACATTGGCAGCGCCGCGATGGTGGAAAGCGTCGAAATCACCCTTCAAAATGCCGACCAGATTGATGACGACATCGCTGCCCGACACTGCCCGCGCGACGCTGGCGGGGTTGCGGATGTCGGCGGCGATGAATTGCACCTGGCCAAGCCCGCCAAGCGGCTTGACCCGCAGCGCGGTGGACGGATCACGCTGCGCGATCCGCACCCGCGCGCCACGCGCCAGCAGCGCCTGCACCACCTGACGACCGACAAAGCCGCCGCCGCCGAATATCGTAACCAGATAGTCTTTCATCACCTGACCCACGTTCGTCTGAGAGGGAATATGCTGCCCATTCCCTTGCCCCAGCCGCGTCGCGCTGACAACCAATTTACCCGATCCAGCCCGCCAGATCGGCGATCATCCACAGCCCCAGCAGCAGGAACAGCAACGCCGCGCCGACCTGCAACGCGCGCATCGGCACTTTCTTCGCCAGCGCCTCTCCGAACAGCACGGCGGGTACATTGGCCAGCATCATGCCCAGCGTCGTCCCCATCGTCACCGCGACCAGATTGTCGAACCGTGCGCCCAGCGCGATCGTCGCCACCTGCGTCTTGTCGCCCATCTCGACCAGGAAGAAGGCGACCAATGTGGTCACGAACACGCCCGCCTTCGACGGCGCTTTCAACGGCGCATCCTCGTCAATCTTGTCTGGCACCAATGTCCAGGCGGCCATGGCGATGAAGCTGAAGGCCACGGCATAGCGGAACCAGTCCTGCGTCAGCACGCCCGCGATCGAATGGCCCAGCAGAGCGGCAAGGAAATGATTGGCGATCGTCGCGACCAATATGCCAAGGATGATCGGCACAGGTTTGCGAAAGCGCGTCGCCAGCAGCATCGCCAGCAATTGCGTCTTGTCCCCCATTTCGGCAAGGGCAACGAGCGCGGCGGAGGTAAAGAGGGCTTCCATCAGATAGTTCCGGGGCCGGGCGGAAGTGATAGACGCAATGCCACCGTCGCTCCCCGCCCGGCCGGACAGAAAAGCGCCGATGCCATTGGTCTCGCCAGAAGCAGATTGTTCCGCGTCCCCCATGCCATGGCCTCTCGGCCAAATATGTTGACATAAGGCCCGTTCCTTTTGCGTCGGAACGGCTGGCTACTCCCCAGATGACGCGCTAGCCTCTACGCGGTGTACGTGGGGATGACAAGCCATGGGTAAGGACAGCAACAAGACGATCGAGACAAATAGCGACGTAGCGGTGTTCCTCGCCGCGGTCGAACCGCCCGAACGGCGCGAGGATGGGGAAAAGCTCGTTGCGCTGATGCAGGCGGTGTCGGGGGAGCCGCCAAGGCTGTGGGGCTCCTCGATCATCGGCTTTGGCAGCTATCATTATCGCTATGATAGCGGCCGTGAAGGCGACGCCTCCCGTATCGCCTTTTCCCCGCGCAAGGCGGAATTGGTCCTTTATCTGTCGGGCATATCGGATGAGGATTGCGTGCCGCTGGGCAAGCACAAGCGCGGCAAGGGCTGTCTCTATATCAAGCGTCTGTCGGGTATCGATATGGCGGTGCTGGAGGCGCTGATCGTTCAAAGCTGGAACCATATGGAAAGCGCCTATCCCGCATGATCCGTTCCCTTTGCCTCCTTGCCGCCTTGCTCTGGACCATGCCGGTGGCCGCGCAGGCGATCGAGGATGCGACGATTACGTCATTGTCCGCCGATCTGGCCGCCGGGCGAACCAGCAGCGAAGCAACAGTGCGCGCGCTGCTCAAGCGCATCGCAGCGATGGATCGGAAGGGGCCGAGGCTCAACAGCATCATCGCCATCAATCCCGATGCGATCGCGCAGGCACGGGCGCTGGACACGGAGCGGCGCGCGGGGCGCATCCGCGGTCCGCTGCATGGTGTGCCGATCCTGCTCAAGGATAATATCGAGGCGGCCGGGATGCCGACCACGGCGGGATCGCTGGCGCTGGCGCGCAATGCGCCGGGACGCGATTCGCCGGTCGCCGCTGCCTTGAAGGCAAAGGGCGTGATCATCCTGGGCAAGACCAACCTTAGCGAATGGGCCAATTTCCGCTCCGAACGCTCGATGAGCGGCTGGAGCGCGATGGGCGGCCTCACTCGCAATCCCTACGCGCTGGATCGCACCACCTGCGGATCGTCCAGCGGATCGGGCGCTGCGGTTGCCGCCGGTTTCGTGCCCGGCGCGATCGGCAGCGAAACCAACGGGTCGATCATTTGCCCGGCATCAATGATGGGGCTTGTAGGATTGAAGCCGACCATCGGCCTGATTCCGCGCAGCCATATCGTGCCGATCAGCCACAGCCAGGACACAGCCGGGCCGATGACCCGCACCGTGCGCGATGCCGCCATCCTGCTGTCAGCGCTGATCGCCAGCGATCCGGCCGATCCGGCGACGGCAGATGCCATGAGCCATGCGCGCGATTATGCCGCCGCACTGGACCCAACCGCCATCGCCAAAATGCGGATCGGCGTCCTGCGCAGCGGGGCGCAGCCGGATTTGCTGGCCCGTTATGATGCCGCGCTGGCCGTACTGAAAGGGCTGGGCGCGACGTTGGTGGAAGTGAAGAAGCCCCCGATGGAGGGCATGTCCGCCGCCAGTTACGATGTGCTGCAATATGAGTTTAAGGCGGACCTCAACGCCTATCTCGCCTCCACCCGGCCGGATCAGGTGGAAAGCCGGACGCTGGCCGACCTGATCGCCTTCAACGCGGCGCACCCGGCGCAGGAAATGCCGCTGTTCGGGCAGGAGATTTTCGCCCTGTCGCAAGCCAAGAAGGGACTGGACGATCCGGCCTACACAGCCGCACGCGAAAAGTCGCTGCGGCTGGCGGGCGCGCAAGGGATCGACGCCATGTTGGCCGCCGACCGGCTCGATCTGCTGGTGACGATCAGTTACGGCCCGGCCTGGCCGTCCGACACAGTGTGGGGCGATCAATATGAGGGGCCGAGCGGATCGACCGGTCCGGCGGCGATTGCGGGCTATCCGCACCTGACCGTGCCGATGGGGCTAGTGCGCGGACTGCCGGTGGGTTTGAGCTTCATCGGCGCATCCTATCAGGAGCAGCGATTACTCGACGCAGGCTATGCCTATGAGCAGGCGGCGGGCCTGAAGCTGAAGCCCGATTTCCGACCGAGCGTCGATACCGGCCCGGAACTGGAAGGGGTTATCCGCTAAAGCGGCAGCAGCGCGGCGACGATCCACCGTTCTTCCGCGCGCAACACACCCCAGGCGCGGGCAGCCGCGCGGCTGTCCATCGCCTCTACGCCGATCCCCAGCGCCTCGACCGCGCGAACGAAGGCGCGGGGTGGCTGGCGCAAGCCCGCGCCGGTGCCGAGCAGCAGAAATTCGGGCCGCGGGTCGCCGTCGAACAGATTACCCAACGCGCCGAGCGTCAGCGCGTCGATCGCTGGGGCATCGTCCCACGCCATGGCCCGGACCGGACTGAGCAACAGACCGGTCGGAAACACATCGTCCCGCACCCGGAAACCGCGCCCCTGGAATCCGGTGATGATCGGACCCTGGCCGCTATCGTCGCGGCGCAGTTCGATGCCGATGCGCTTGTCCCCGGTCAGGGTTGCGCTCCATCGCGCGGGCCGACCCGTTCGGCCTGCGCAGCGATGTTGGTCTTGCTCGCCTTCTTTTCCGACGACATCGGGGTCAGCCCCAGCGAGATCAGCAGCGAGGAGGAGACATAGACCGACGAGTAAGTACCCACAATAATGCCCAGCATCATCGCCGCGGTGAAGCCACGCAGCACATGGCCGCCAAACAGCAGCAATGCGCCCAGCGCCAGCATGATCGTCACCGACGTCATCACCGTGCGCGGCAGGGTTTCGTTGACCGACAGGTCGATCAGCGCCTTCATGTCCATCTTGCGATATTTGCGCATATTTTCGCGGATACGGTCGTCGATCACCATCTTGTCGTTGATCGAATAGCCCACGATCGTCAGTACGGCCGCAACGATGTTGAGGTCGAACTCCAGCTGCGTGACCGCGAAAAAGCCCAGCGTCATCAGTACGTCATGGACGATCGCGACGAAGGTGGAGACGCCGAACTGCCATTCGTAGCGAAACCAGCTGAATACCGCGATGCCCAGGATCGCCAGCACGACGGCCAGCACGCCATTCTGGATCAGCTCGCCCGACACCTTGCCCGACACCGTATCGTAGCGGGAGAAGGTGACGCCGGGAAATTGCGCGGTCATCGCGTTGCGGGTCTTTTCCACCACGGCATTGGCTGCGCCTGCGCCGCCCTGTTCGGGCAAGGGCAAGCGGATCTGCACCGTCTTGGGATCGCCAAACTGCTGGAGTGAGCTTTCACCCACGCCCAGCGTGCCGATGGTCGCGCGGACCTTGTCGGTTTCCACATTCTGCGGAAATTTCGCCTCGATCATCAGGCCGCCGACAAAATCGACGCCCATGTTGAGGCCTTTATAAGCCGTCGCGCCAACCGCCAGCACCGTCAACAACGCGGTGAGCGCAAACGCCCATTTCCGCATCGCGACGAAGCCGATATTGGTGTTGTCCGGGACGAGTTTCAGAAGTTTCATGGCAGGCTTCCTTCGTCATCCCGGACTTGATCCGGGATCCAGTGCCCGGAGCGCCGCGCGTCGCGCTCTGGATCCTGATTTTCGTCAGGATGACGGGCAGGGAGGGGGAGTGGCGCGATCATATCGTGATGTCCGTCGGCCGGGTGCGGCGCACCCAGTTGGCGACGACCATGCGGGTGAAGGTGACGGCGGTGAACACGCTGGTCGCGATGCCGATCAGCAGCACGATGGCAAAGCCCTTGACCGGGCCGGAGCCGAGCGCAAGCATGATGCCGCCGGCGATAGCGTGGGTTACGTTCGCCTCGAAAATCGTGCGGCTCGCTTCCTTATAGCCATGTTCGATCGACTGGACGACATTGCGCCCGCGTCGCCTTTCCTCGCGGATACGCTCGTAGATCAGCACGTTGGCGTCCACCGCCGTGCCGATGGTCAGCACGAAGCCGGCGATGCCGGGCAGCGTGAGTGTCGCGCCCAACATGCCCATCACACCCAATATGACCGCCACGTTGATGGCGACCGCCAGATTGGCATACATGCCGAAGCGACCGTAGCTCACGAACATGAAGATCGCGACCGCGACCACCGCGATGATCGACGCGATCAGCCCCGCACGGATCGAATCGGCGCCCAGCCCCGGCCCGACCGTGCGTTCCTCCACCACCGTCAGCGCAACCGGCAGCTTGCCCGATCGCAGCGCGATCGCCAGCTGGTTGGCGCTTTCGACGGTGAAATTGCCGCTGATCTGCGCGCTGCCGCCCAGAATCGGTTCGTTGATATTGGGGGCGGACAGCACCTTGCCGTCCAGGATGATGGCGAAGGGGCGGTTGACGTTCTGCGATGTCACCTGCCCGAATTTGCGCCCGCCTGAGCCGTTGAAGCGAATGTTGACGATCGCCTGGTTGCTCTGGTCATAGCCCTGCGTCGCGTCGGTCAGATCCTCGCCCGAGACCATCACCTGCCGCTTGACCGCGATCAGCGGCACGCCCGATGGATTGTCGGGATAGGGCAGTACTTCGCTGCCCACCGGCGCGCGGCCCTGCGCCACTTCGGCAGGGTTGGCGGTGAAATCGACCAGCTTGAATTCCAGCTTCGCGGTCTGGCCCAGCAGATCCTTCAGCGCCTTGGGATCTTGCAGGCCCGGCACCTGCACGACGATGCGATTGTCACCCTGCTGCTGGATCGTGGGTTCGCGCGTGCCCATTTCGTCGATGCGCTTGCGGATGACTTCGGTCGCGACTTCCATCGCGCTCTTGACCGCATTGTTGATGCCCGCGCTGGTCGGCGTGATGACGATGGTGGAACTGTTGACCACCTCGACATTGAAATCGCGCTGGCCGGTCAGCGCCGCGCCCTGCGTCAGCTGGCGGATGCGCTCGACCGCGGCGTCCACCTGGCTTGGCTCGCGCACCATGAAGCTCAGCTTCCCGTCGCGGCTGGAGATGTCGCCGATCGCGATGCGGGGATCAGCCCGGCGCAATTCGGTGCGAACCTGCTCCTCCATATTGGTCAGCCGCTGCTTGGCGACATCCTGCGTGCTGGCTTCCAGCAGCAAATGGCTGCCACCCGACAGGTCGAGGCCCAGATTCACGCGGGTCTGCATGAATCCCGGCAGCCGGTTGACGACCGAATCCGGCAGGAAGCTGGGGACGGCGCACAGCACGCCGATCGCCAGCGGCAGGATGATCGCAAAGACCGCCCAGCGCGAAAAATTCAGCATCGTTGGCTCAGTCGTTCGCGGGCTTGGCGGTGGTCGGGTCGATCACGTCGGTCAGGGTCGACTTGACCGCCTTCACCTTCATGCCCGGCGCGATTTCGACTTCGGCGTAAATCTCGTCCACGCGCATGACCTTGCCCAGCAGGCCGCCACCGGTGATGACCTGATCACCCTTCTTCACCGCGTCGATCTTGGCCTTATGCGCCTTCATCCGCTTTTGCTGCGGACGGATCAGCAGGAAATAGAATACCACGAAGATCAGGACCAGCGGGGCCATCTGCACCAATATGCCGCTGCCGGATGCTGGCCCGCCCGCAGTCTGGGCAAAGGCTGTCGATATGAACATGGGTGGGACTTTCCTGAAGCAGGTCGCGCCTTGGTTTCTGTCGGCCGCAGGACGCATGCAGCGCCCACGGATCAAGCCGCGGCGGCTACCACAGATGCAGGCGGGGAGGCAATATGATTAGGGCGTTTACGGCGACCGCAAAAGAGCCGCATCGAATCCCTTGCAACTTCCGCAATGTGCCTCTATTGGCCGCCCTCCGGTCGGGACGTAGCGCAGCCTGGTAGCGCATCACACTGGGGGTGTGGGGGTCGGAGGTTCGAATCCTCTCGTCCCGACCAAGATTTTCGGAAAGAGCGGCCGTCCGGTGGACGGACGCCCGAAAATTTCCCAAGTGCAAGCGCGGGAGGCGATCGACCAGCAGCTTCACTGGGATCAGCCGGGCCGTTCCATCGCTACGAGAACGCGCCGCCAACGGAACTGAACTATTCTATACTGCGATCAATCGGTGCGTCGCCACGGCGACAGGCTTTCTCCAGCGCACGCGCAATACGCCACCCAATGCCGGGACTGAACAGTCTGGCTCTTAAATTAGGGAAATGGCCGCGACGATCAGCAGCCAGATGGTCAGTGCCGCGCCAGCGACAATCGCCAATTTTTGGGACGGACTTAGCCCTGCGGCTTCCGCGGACAATGCCGAACCGTCCTTTTCCGCGACTTTCGCAGGACTGGCCTGATATTTGAAGTTTTCCTGGATGACGGAGCTGTCGAAGCGGAGAATCGTGTCGAGTTCCGCAGGATTGAGCGGCTGAACGAAGATGCAGCCAGCGGTCGCTCCGTCGACGCGGACGACCCGCACCGCCCGGATCCCCACCCCCGGCACGCCGATGGTCATCGCCTGATCGGGCAGGACTTCGAAAGGCAATTGCAGTCGAAAGCCGGTGAGCGAGATATCCTCGATCTGAACGTCGAACGGTGTGTCGTCGTCATCGCGCAGGGTCGAGGCGCGATCCAACTGCATGCGCTGCGCGCCGCGATTATCGCTGTACAGGGTCGCTCGAACTGACATTGGCGGGCTCCATAGCCGGGGACCGCAATCTGGACGCATTGCCCTAAGAAATCGTAAAAGGTCCATGGAGAATCGGGCGTTGTGCGGTCCGATTCTCGGCAGTGCCGTGTCGGGCGGCTGTCCGCGACAGAGCCTGTGTCCAGAGCTTGTTGCCGGTGATCGATAGGGGCAGCGGGGCAAACGGCCCCGCCGGTGTCAGACTATCCCCTCGACGGTTTTCCGCGCCGGGGCTGCAAATGATCGAACAGCGCCATATAATTATCGACCGCGCGATCCAGGGTGAAATCGGATGCCCGCTCGGTGGCCGATGCACTATCCAGCGGCGTATCGAGCGCGGCGCATATCGCCTTGGCCAAGGCGTCGCTGTCATCGACGGGGACAAGGCGTCCGAACTTGCCCCCTTCGAGGACTTCCAGCGGACCGCTGGGGCAATCGGTCGCAACGATATTGGCACCGCAGGCAAGCGCCTCGATCAATACGGTCGGCAACCCTTCCCAACGCGACGACAATATGAAGGCGTCCGCCACACGCATCATCGCGAAAGGATTGCGGCTGAATCCCGCCAGATCGATATGATCGCCCAGGTTCAGAGCGCTAATCTGCGCCTCCAATTGCGGGCGCAGGGGGCCTTCGCCCAGAATGACCAGCCGGACCGGGCGATCGTCCAGCACCTTGCGCACGGCGCTAATCAGGACGTCAAAGCCCTTTTGATGGTGCAGACGCCCGCAGCCCAACAGAACGGGTATGCCTGCCCCGTCGGTCAACCAGCGATGTTCGGGGGCTTCGGCGGACAGCGCCACCAGCCCGTCGGTGACGACCGGATTATGGATCACTTGATGATTATGCGCACGCCCGCGCGTGAAGGCCAGGACAGCGGCCTCGACACCCTGCGAAACGCTGACGATCCGCGAAATGCCGGGATAGACGAACCGCGCCAGGCGATAGGCCGCCTTGACCGATCGGTTGGTCAGCAGCGCGTAATTCTGCCCCATCTGATTATGTTCGACAGCCACATGCGGGATGCCGGCCCACGCGAGCCGATTGGCCAGCGCGGCCGCGACATTAACATGGGTGAGATGGCTGACGAGAATATCCGGCCGCGCCGAACGAAGCCAGCGGGCGAGCGGGCGAATGCTCGAAATCGAACGGCGATTGCCAAGATCGACCAGTTCGATGGCGGGATCGAGATCGTCGAGATAGGGACCCTCCCGCCGCGCGAGGATCAGCGTGACCCGCTCGCCCCGCGCCACCAGCCCGTTCATCAACAGAACGGCGACACGCTCCGCGCCGCCGCCTGCCAGGTCCTGAAGGAATGTCGCGACGTGCATCAGCGATCAACCCACCAGCAGCTTTATGCCGACCAGCATCAACACCAGCGCAAGCGCCGGTCGCACCAGGCGGTCGGGCAGTTTGGACGACAGCAGCGATCCCACGATGATACCCGGTATCGATCCGACCAGAAGCGAACCCAGCAAGGCGAAATCGACATTGCCGATCCACAGATGGCCCAGCCCGGCCACGGCGGTCAGCGGCACAGCGTGGATGATATCGGTGCCCACCAGGCGCGCAGCTTTCATGCGCATCGGATAGAGCGCAATGAGCATGGTTGCCCCCAGTGCGCCCGCCCCCACCGATGTCAGCGTGACGAGTACGCCCAGGATGAAGCCGGCCAGCACCGTCAATGGCCATTGCATACGCCGAAAGCGCTGCGCGCGATCATGCTCCAGATCGCGCGCAAAATCGTGGATGCGGCGGCGCGAAAGCGTTGCAAGCGCTGTCATGATCAGCAACACGCCCAACGCCGAAAGAATAAGGTCGCTCTGGAACGAGCTGCGGGGCAGCTTGGACAAGAGGGCAATGGTCAGGACGGACGCTGGCAGGCTGCCCATCAACAGGCGACGCACCACGCTCCAGTCCGGCTTGCCGAAATGATGATGGACGGCACCACCGACGGTTTTGGTAATCGCGGCGAACCACAGGTCGGTTCCGACGGCAGTCGCAGGCACTACGCCCACCAGCAGGATGAGGATGGGTGCCATCAGCGACCCGCCGCCCACGCCGGTTATCCCAACGAGCAAGCCCACGAGCAGGCCAGCAAGGCTGTGTACCCAGTCGATCATCAATCCGCGTCCCCCTTGCCCGCTCAGTAACGGACGACTGGTCGGACATGCACGATTGGCCTGTGCTTGGGAAGGCGCAACTTGGCACTGACGCGCTCGTAAATGACGCTCTCCTCGCTTCGAGCGCCGATCAATTTGGCCTATAGCCTATCGATACATGACTATAGCGCGGCGCATCGGCACCCTGCCCCGCTAATTCTTGGTTTTCAGCCAATTAACCCTAACGGGTGATTCGGGTTTAAGGGAGTCTAGCCTATGCCGTTTTCCGCACCACAAGGCGACAAAGGCAACGGCATGTTCCCCAATCCAAAATCCCTCATCCTGGCCATGCGCTGCGCGCTTGGCCTGATGGCATTGGCCCTGCTGGTCGCAGGGGTCATGTTGACGACGGATCGGGTCCACTTGTCGTCCTCCACCATGTCCTGGCTGTCGCTCAGCATGGTTGCGGTCCTTTTTCCCACGCTGCTCGTCGCATTTCCCCGCTCGCGTCGGTCCGATCTGCTTGCGGCGATGCTGATCCTGGTCATCGTCGCCGGTGGCGCGCGGATCGCGACCGGGGATATCGCCGGACTGGGCGATATGTCTGCGATGATGATCCTGATCGTCGCGCTCTATCTGTCGTCGGGCATCGACACATTGCGTCAACGCGCACGCCGCTTCCCCGACGAATTGTTCGAAGTCATCGCCATCGAAGAACAACGCACACGTCGGCGCGGTGACGCAGCCCGGCGACCAGTTCCGACCGCGCCAGCCTAGTAATAAAAGTCACACTGAACCAAATAGGATATAATTGGTTCAGACTTCGATCCTATTTGCTGTCCTACAGACCATCGTCCGGTATATGTGAGTCGCCTCTTTACGCAGGAGGCGCAAGATGACCGACCCCTATACCAGCTTCATTGACAATCCGATTGCATCGGCGCGCGCGCCCTATGCCGTCATTCCCCATGACAGCAACGCATTGCCGGTCGTGCCAAAGGCGCTGTATATCGGCACCGGCGGCACGGTCGTGCTGCGCGGCGTCGACGGGACCGCGGACGTCAGCTTCCTTCATGTCGCCGACGGGCAGGTCCTGGATGTCCGCGCCCGTTACGTCCGCGCCACGGGTACGACGGCAGCCAATATCGTGGCGCTTGCCTGATGGGGCGGCTGGGATATGGCTTTGGCCATGGCGCGCGCGGTCCGGTGACCGCGCGCGCGCCCGCGCTATGGCGCCTTGGCTCCATCCGCGCCGGGGAAAGCGCCTATGGCATCGGCAATATATCGACGTCGAATTCGGCGCGAACGAGCGGGCGCATAAAGGATATGCTGTCCAACGCACATATGACCGCCCTGCGCTACGCGGACGCGGCATTCGTCATCGGGTCCGACCAGTCCGAAACCGCAGTCAGCACACAATCGATTCAGCGGGCGCTGGAAATCGGCCCGGCGGTCGGGCGTATAACCTGGTCCGGCAGCGATATCGGCGCGATTCCCGGCGGAGGGCTGCTATGGTCGGACGATGTCGTGCCCGGTGCGCTCGGCCTGTCCGAATTCCCGCCTGGCGCCACGGTCTGGCACCGATCAATGAAGGATAATCTGGTTGGTGATACCCGCGCCAACTTTCCCATGACGGGACCTGGTACGCCTGCAGGTGAAGATCAAAGGGGTACGACAACCAGCATCGACCGGTTGATGCAGACAGGCGTACTTCCTGCCGATGGTGGAGCAAGAGCGCAAATCGATGGTGCGCCAGGCGTGCTGATCGGCCTTGCCACCGATCATGGCCCCACCGTGCTGGTGGGCGGCGATAGTCGCTTTTACGGCGTATCGGGCAATGCAGGCCCCGGCACCGGTACGGCGGGTGGGCCGGCGCGCATGGCGCTGGAACAGGCGGGCATTCCGCATGTGATGCAGGCACGCGCCGGGTCCAAGATCCAGGATTTTGTCGCAGGCAACTTCGCCAGACCGGTCCTGCGGATCGGGATCATCGCCTATGTTAGCGACATATTGTGCAACTGGTCGGTCAACGACATGAGCAGCGGACGCACGGTGAGCCAGATATTGGCGGACATCGCGGCCTTTGTCGTGAAGGCGAAGGCGATCAATCCTCAAGTGCGGATATGGTGGACGACGATGGCGCCCTCCACCAACGAATCCAATGTTCCCGCCGGGCGATATGCCAATGGCGCAGCCGATGGCCGTCAAGCGTTCAACGGCGAAATCAGGACCAACTTTGCCGCCTACGGACTGTCGGGCCATGTCGATATTGCAGCGGCCATCGAAGATCCTACGCAGACCGATCGCTGGGCCGACTATGCCAATGACAGCTCGGACGGGCTGCACTCCCGCCAGACGGGGCAGGTCAAGGAAGCCGCAGTGATCAAGGCATGGGCCGATGCGCTGGCAGCGCCATTGACTGCCGACTGACCTCCACCGCGACGGCGAAATGGCGACGTTTGGCTATCGTCATTTCGACGTTCCGGGCCTGCTGCGCCCGGCAAACGATAAATCGCGACTTTACCTCGCCCTGACGAAATCTATCTAGCATTCTAAATCTCTATTGTTTAAGTAGAGATTAAAGGAGCTGAGTCATGTTCATGGAACCGATCGTTGAAGAGGATGCCGTTCTAGTCCCCTATCGCGATGCGCCGCGTCCGCAAACCCGGCGGCTCAAGCCATGGAAAGTAGCCCGCAACTATGCAATTTTCGCCGCGATCATGACGACGATCGTGGCATTTTGGGCGGCCTGTATTGCGGGGCTGATGCTCCTGCTGCCCTGATGGGCTAGAGACGAAGCAAACTGTCGATCTGCGCCTCGCGGCGCAATTTCTCACACTCTGCTTGCCAATGCATTGCCTCTGCACGCAGGCGTTCGAAATTATCCAACGGAATCCAGTGACGCGATTCGCTGAGCGAACCATTCGCACGGGCCGTGACGCTGTCGGCGAGCCGTTCCATCATATGAGCCAGCTTTGCGAAATCGCCCACGCGCAGGCTCACTTGCGCCCCGTCACTGACCCCGTCGATCGCCGCGCGCATCTTGCCCGCTTCCGCTCGAACGATGGCGGCGATTTGCCCGGCTGATGTTGCTTCCATCCCTGCCTCCTGTCGTTACAGCATCATCTGCGAACAAGAATGATAGCCAAAGAGGGTTAATCGCTCGTAACCATGGCGCGCCGCGCTTCGCCCGTCAGATCGTCAGAAGCCGGAAAAGCCCGGGATCAGGATGGTGCCTGGCTGCTGCGGCGGTGTGTCGGCCGTGCTGGCGCTGATCGGTTTGGACCGTGGCGCGTAATCGAAATCCAGGAACTTGCCCTTGATACGGGCATAATTATCCTTGGGATCATAATAGGCCCGGTCGATGCCCAGATCGCGCGCTTCGGCCCGGCCCATATTCGCCAGAAGCGTGAAGGCGGACACATAGGCGTCGCGGCGCGCGCTGACCAGCTGGACGCGCGTGTTGAGCGCCTCCTGCTCCGCATTGAGGATGTCGAGGATCGTGCGCGAACCGGCGGAATTTTCGACCTTCACACCATCCAGCGCCAGCTCGGCCGACTTCACCGCTTCTTCAGCGGACGCAATCGTTTCGAGCGCCGCGCGCCAAAGGGCATAGGATGCGCGGGTCTGCGCGATCACGCCACGTTCGGTGGCAGTCGCCTGCTCGATCGCGCTCGATTCGCGCGCGGCGGCCTGGCGCTGCTGCGCGCCGGGACGCCCGCCCTGATATAATGGAATGGAGATGGTGGCTCCTGCCGACGCCGCCTTGTCGTTGCGGACGTCGATGATTCCTCCCTGGTTGACCACGGTGGACCCCAGATAGTCGGTTTTCGACCCGTTAACAAAGGCGCTGACCCGCGGCATGATCTGGCCATTGGCGGATTTGACGTCGTACCGCGTCGCGTCACGGGCCTTGTTGGCGGCAAGCAAGGTAGGATTGTTCGCCAGCGCCAGCGCTACGGCCGCTTCTGCGCTCTCGGGCAAGCCGGGCAGCGGCGGCGGCACTTCAAGATCCTGCGGCGGCTTGCCGACAAGGGCGATATAATTTTCCTTCGACGCGATAAGCTGCGCCTGTGCGCTTTGCAGGCTGGAGCGCGCCAGCGCCAGGCGCGAACGGGACTGGGCCACGTCGGTCCGGGTCAGATCGCCCACTTCGAACCGTTCCAGGCCAGCGCTCAGATTGACATCCAGGGCGCGGACATTCTGCCGGTTCAGTTCGACGATCGCGCTGTCACGCAACACGTTCATATAGGTCGCGACGATGCTCTGGAACAGATTGGCCTCAACGCTGCGCAGCGAAAACTGGCCGGATTCGACCCGTAGTTTGGCCGCATTGACGGCATTGCGAACGGTGCCGCCGCTGTAGAGAGGCAAAACCACCTGCGCGTTCATGCTCAACGCTTCGCGCGGAGAAATCTGAGGGAACTGGCGATAGATATTGTTCGAATAGCTGACGCTACTGTCCGCGAAAGGTAGACCGCTGGACCGCTGGATAGTGACATTTTCGTCGATGGCGCGCTGGTCGGCGCGGGCCGCCGTGATCGACGGGTTGTCGGTGTAGGCCAGGGCCAGTGCTTCCATCAGCGTTTCGGCTGAGGCCGGTGTTCCGGCCATGGTGCCGGCGATTATCGCTGCCAGCGGGAAAAAGTTGCTTCGCCGTCCCATCATTGCCTTGCCCCAATCTCCACCCACGGCAGTCACGCCGCTTGCGCACCGTCTGGCAGAATAAGGTTAATGGTTCGCAAAGCCTGTTTGCTTCCGCCCACGCAGCCGGGCGCGATCGTCCTATTTGGGCAAAAGTCCCATCCGGTTGTCGGGCAGACATTGTCGCGGATCGGGCCGGTCAATCACGGCGCAGTCGAACAACACGGTTTCCTTACGTCGATCACCATCCACACGATAGAAAAACGACATGGTCTTTGCGGCGGCGGCCGATACTACGGGGCCGGACGGCAGATCACCGGGGTTCAGCCAGCCGATGACGGTGCATTCGGGCTTGTCCCGGCACATGCGATAGGCGGTGACGGCATAGGATCCGGCAAAAGCGCCAGGCTCAAGCGACAGGATATAAGCGCCAGCAGCAGGCACAGCATCATGCAGGCGGTTGCCCTTGAGTATCCATGCCGGAACATCTGCCCCCGCATCCTTGCGGCCGGGACTGTTCGCAATGGATGACCGGTCGCGCCAATCGCCCAGTTTGGCCAGGTCGTAGGACAAGACAGCAGACGCGCCGTCATCCTTTTTCTGATCGCCCGACAGGCCGGCGATCGACGCGATCACCGGCTCATCCATGACCCTCACCCTGCGCAGCATGGCCGAATGGGACCAGCGGAAAAATATATGTCCGCGCACCATCACCAACTTGTCCATCTGCGCAGACCAGAAAGGCACGACATAATCGGTGTGATAATGCGTTGCCGTACTGACGTCCCCGAACACATAGCCGTTCAGCGCCGCCCTAGCGGCGATCAGCGCGCGCGACCAGGCTGATGCGCTGGGGCGACGCCGTATGATCGATCCGTCGCAGGTAAAGGTGAACTGGCAACCGATGGCGCGTTCGCTGCCCTGAAAGACGACGCCGCACACGCTTTTGGGAAAAGCCGGATGGCGCAGGCGGTTTACCACGACCTGGGCCACCGCGCGCTGGCCGACCGAATCGTCACCGGCCTCATAATAAACCGCGCTGGCCAGACAGTCTTGCGCCCGGCGCCAATTGTCCGCTGGTCCCGAATAGATGAAGGGGGGTGCCGGGGGCCGTGGTGCCGTGGAAAAGGGTTGCGCGTCGTTGATGGCGCGCGCGTCGGGCGCAGCCAACGGCTTGAAGATCAGGGCCGGCGGCTCCACGCCGGTCGCCGATCGCCCCGTGGCCATGTGCGATCGCGGGTCATAATTGGGTGGCACCCCATAATCGGGCTGCGACGGGACCGCCGTGAGTGTATCGACAAAATGAACTGCCAAGGCGAGGCCGGCGGCGAGGATCAAACCGCATAGAATGATCGCTGTGGTCCGGCGCGCCGACAGCCCGCCCCCACGACCATGCAACGCATATTCGCTCACAGCCGGATCGACGCCTTTGTCCCGATCGGCGGACGGAGGAGATGCAGTCATCTGGTCATTCCAATTTCGAGGCGCGGCCCTAACATCAAATGGTTAATGATGTGGGAGGGAAATGCGATTGGTTGTAGAAGAAGAATATTCCATGCGAGTCAAAGCCTGAATGGAAGGGGGGGACGAGATAGTCTGATGGACATGCGTACCGAGAGGACCCTGCACCGGCGTATTCTTTATCGTCCCCGTTCATTCATTGCCACTGCGCGACTCGAAGCGCTACTGGCCATAAGACGTGGTGATCGCCTGTCGCCCCAAATCTTCATTGTCGGCGCACAAAAGGCCGGCACGACATCATTGTTCCGGGACTTGGCGAACCACCCGCAGATCATCGCGCCAGTAGCAAAGGAAGTTCACCAGTTCGACCGGCACCATATGCGCCCGGCCGAAAATTATCTCGCCCACTTCCCGTCACTGCGGGCTGCGGAGGACCGTATGCGCCAAGTGGGCGCGCCGGTGATGACGATGGATTGCACCCCCTATTATCTCATGCATCCCGACGCCGCTGCGCGCATCAGCGCCTTTTGTCCTGACGCGAAAATCATCATGATGCTGCGCGACCCATGCGCGCGTGCATGGTCGCATTATTGGCATGAAGTCGCTCGCGGCTTCGAAACATTGGAACCAGAGGCAGCCTTTGTCGCGGAACCTGAACGGATTGTCGAGCCGCATGACCGTGTCGGCCCCGGCAGGCAGGAACGTTTCGCCCACCAGCATTACAGCTATTGCGCGCGCAGCGAATATGATGTGCAGATCAACCGGTGGCAGGCGTTGTTCCGCCAAGATCAGCTTTTGTACATTGCCACCGAGCGATATCAGAACGATCCAGCAGCCGAGCGCGACCGCATAGCGGCTTTTCTCGCCATCGAACCTTTTGCCCGCATGCAGGACCAGAGCAAGCTGAACGAAGGGCGCTATCCTGCCCCCGCCCCTGCCCTGGCCGCCTGGCTCGACCAGCGCCTGCACCTATCGCGAGAGCGCACCCGTGCCATGCTTGGCCCCGATTTCGCGTGGCCTACATGGCACGGATAACGCAAATGCCGCCCCCCACGCCCGCCGATGCCCAATCGGTCTGGCCGATGCTCGGCATGTCGCAGGATGCTGCACAGCCCTGCGCTCTGCCCCACGGGCATGACGTCGAGAGCAACCCACTGGCTATCGACCAAGGGGTCACCCCGATATTCGTCGTTGGCTGTCAGCGGAGTGGATCGACCTTGTTGGGCGCAATGTTGGGCAGCGGCGATCGTATGATCGCCACGCCTGAATCGCAGTTCGTCGCCGACCTGATGCCCCATGATCCCCGCCAGATCGTTGATTTGCGCCAGGCGATCGACGCCATAATAGCCCATCCCCGCTTCAAGCTGTGGAATTTTTCGATCGGCGACGAGCGTCCCGACGGGTACGGCACATTCATGGATGCGGTAAATTGGCTCGTGCGGACCTATGGTGCCCGATCCGGTCGCACCGACGTCGACTTTTGGGTCGAACATCAGCCAGGCAATGTCCGGCATATGCGGGCCTTGGCGGATGCATGCCCGGAGGCGCGATTTGTCCATATCGTCCGGGATGGGCGTGCCGTGGCCAATTCGCTGCTCAAGGTTGCCTGGGGACCAAATAGTATTTCCAGCGCAGCCCATTTCTGGTCGCAGCGGGTGGCCATGGGCATGGCGCTACGCGACTGCTTGCCGCCCAATCGCTGGGCGCGCATCCGATATGAGGATCTGCTCGCCCGCCCCGAAGAGGAATTGCGCCGTGTTTGTGCGACGCTGGAGTTGCCATTTGACGAGGCGATGATAGCGGCGCGGCGCTATCATGTGCCGCCGTCAACCCGCAAACAACATCATCTGGTCGGCCAGGCGCTGGCCCCCGAACGGATCGATGCCTGGCAGCAGGAATTGAGTCAGCGAGAGATAGAGATATTCGAAGCGCATGTCGGCCCGCTGATTACCTATCTTGGCTACCAACTATCCTTTGGCCGCCGCGCACGCCTGCCCAGCTCCGCCGAAACCGCGCGCATGATCATGGTCCAGTTTCTGCATGGTTACTGCAACCGGTTGAACCATGCGATCCGCATCGGCAAGGCACGAACGACCCGGAGCGCGACGGATAACAGCGCCCCTGCTACGATCGCTTATCCCCGGTGGCGCGGTGTCTTGCGCAGGATCTGCCAGATGGCGTCCAGGTTGGTGGTCAAATAGCGCCAGAACAACCGGCGCGGCTCCAGCGCCATGCGATACAGCCATTCAAGGCCCGCGCGCTGCATCCACATGGGCGCGCGCGTGCGGCTTGCGGACAGGAAGTTGAACAGCCCACCGCATGTCTTGACCCAGGCGATACCGCCGAAACGATGCAGGTTGCGCGCGACGAAGATGTCCTCCCTTGGCATGCCAAGGGCCACCCATAATATATCCGGCCGAGCCTCCATGACCTGCTGGACCACGGTTTCTTCTTCATCGGCGGAAAAATAGCCGTTACGCGCGCCAGCGATCACCAGGCGCGGATAAAGCTGGCGAACCCGCGCGACGGCCCGGCCATTTTCTTCGTCCGTCGCGCCCAAGAAATACATACTATATCCATGATCCTGCGCCGCCGCCGCAAGATCATGGAACAAGTCCGTCGTTGCCGCGCGGTCGGGGATTTCCCGACCGGCGATCAGCCTGGCCGCCCACAACACTGGGACCCCGTCAGCCGCCACCGCGTCCGCATGGCGATAGGCGTCCCGAAACACCGGGTCGCGCGCATAGGCGGAAATAACATTACCATTAATCGCCGCATGATAACGGGTCGCCGCGCGCCCCTCGCGCGCCTGGCGGCAGTCATCCAGCATCAGTTGCACCCACTGCTTGGTGGACAAGGGCGAAACTGGAATGTCTGCAATGATGACGGGCGCGACAGGTTCAGGCGAGTCGGTTAAATGTAATGACTTCATCGCGTCCAGTGCCCATCAGCATATGTCGATGTTGCTTGTCACACCGCCATGGCAAGGTCAATAAAGACGTTATTCCTCTAAGTTGCCTCGGCGATTCGAGGACAGATTGTGAAATTGGGGGTTTGGTATGCGCTGTAAAGCCTGGATTGTAGCGACAATCATGATGAGTTCGGTGCTGACGACCGGCTGCACCACCAGCGGCCCGCTGCCTGCGGCGGCGCCCGGATCAGTAGCCGCGACGACGGCTTACCGGATCGGGGCGGGCGACAAGTTTCGCCTGAACGTATTTAACGAACCCGCCTTGTCGGGCCAAGAATATTCGGTGAATACCGAAGGGGAAGCATCGCTGCCCCTGATCGGCCTGGTCAAGGTCGACGGGATGACTCCGCGCGAAGCAGAAGCGGAAATCACGAAGCGCTATGCGGCCGGTTACATCAACAATCCGCGGGTGAATATCGACATCAGCCAGTATCGCCCCTTCTATATCTTGGGTGAGGTCAAGCAGCCGGGACAATATCCCTTCGCCACGGGGCTGACCGTGCTTAGCGCCGTCGCCATTGCGCAGGGCTATACCTATCGCGCGGACCAGAAGCGGGTTTTCGTGCGCCATGGCGACAAATCGAGCGAGGAATCCATACCCCTTGCCGCCGATACGCCCGTGCTGCCTGGTGACACGATCCGTATTCCCGAACGCTTCTTCTGACGGACAGAGGCTATGGTCGCTCTGGGTATTGGCAGTCCCATGACACGACCATGCGCCTTGGCGGAAAAGACTGGCAGGCCCTGTGTGCAAATGCGCATGGGGCCTTTGCCTGATCGTTTGACTTTGAGTATATTGCCCAAGAACGGTCGAAGGCGTGAATGCACCCGACTGGCGCGCACCTGTTGCGCGACTGTCCCATTATTGCTTCACGGTTTCAAAATGAAACATTAGAGGGCATAAATACGTTGCCAGCCTTAAGGTATCCGGTAATGTTTCAATATTAAGATGCCCGCGTTGAGCTGGTATAAGGGGTAGCCGTGTATATAGCCGCGGGAACTAGTACTTCGGCTGCGAAGTCTCGTAGGGACGGCAGTCTAATTCGTGTCGGCATCTATGGTCTGCAATGGGCGCTCGACGTGCTGATTCTGATCGGCAGTTTCTCTTTTGCCAGCCTGATGCGCTTTGGTCATCTGCCCGTCGGAGAAAGTCGGAACTGGATCATTGTCCTAGCATCCGTGTTTATGGTCGTTGCCTTTTACGGTCGCCTCTACACGCTCGATTCCATGCAATCGTTGACGACATCGGTCAGGCGCGCTGCCATGGCCATGATGTGGGCCTTATCGATTGCGGTCCTGGGCTTTTTCGCGTCGAAACATGTCGATTCCATGTCCAGACTGGTGCTGTTCACCGGCACGATCACGGCCTTTACGCTGCTGCTTCTCGTCCGCCTTCCCTTCTTCCTGCTCATCCATCGCATCATCGGCCATCGGCTGTTGCGCAAATTGTTCATCGTGGACGGCGTGGCGCCGCGCGAAATGGAAGGATATGATATCGTCCTTTGCGCGGATCTCGGCCTGAAGCTCGATCTGCATGACCCTGCTGTCTTGCACGCACTCAGCAGCATGATTCGGGAATATGACCGCGTTCTTGTCGATTGCCCGGTCCATGAACGGGAAAGCTGGTCCCTTTTCCTGCAAGGCGTGGGGTGCATCGGCAGCCTGCTGATCCCCGAATTGCAGCCCGTCATTTCCGACCATGCGAAATTAAGGCTGGAATCGGCGTCGATCCGTGTTTCTACAGGCCCGCTGGATTTGCGAAGCCGTGCCTTGAAACGGGTTTTCGATCTGTCGGTGACCTGTTCTGTTTGCTTGTTCCTTGCGCCCCTGTTGGCCATCACCGCCATCTGCATCAAACTGGACAGCAAGGGACCGGTCCTGTTCAAACAACTACGCATGGGCAGGGGCAACCGGCTTTTCTATGTCTATAAGTTCCGCAGCATGCGGGACGATCTGGCCGATGCCACCGGCAGCAAATCGGCATCGCGCGACGACAAACGGATCACGCGCGTCGGGCGGATAATTCGCGCGACGTCGATCGACGAACTGCCCCAGCTTTTCAACGTGCTGCGTGGCGACATGTCGCTGGTGGGACCTAGACCCCATGCGCTTGGTTCGAAGGCTGGCAATGATCTGTTCTGGAAAGTCGACACGCGCTACTGGCTGCGCCATTCGACCAAGCCCGGCATCACCGGACTGGCCCAGATTCGAGGGTTCAGGGGCGCGACCGAGACCCATCGCGATCTTACCGAACGCTTGCGTTATGATCTTGAATATCTACGCAACTGGTCGATCTTTCGGGATATCAGCATCCTGCTCGCGACCTTCGGCGTGGTCATCCACAAAAACGCTTATTAACCGTTGTCGCAGGATCGGGACTGTCACGCCCGCGCCACAGGAATGACGACGCTGGAAATATGCTCAGTTGCCCCGTCGACGCACGGCCCATTGCTGTAGCGGATATTTGGCGAAATTTCGGGCCAGATCGCGCAATGCAAACAGCCAGTCGGTGGCAGGACGATCGCTTAGAAAACGGATCGCTCTTCTCTGCACCTCGAACGTTGACAGAAAATAGCCCGGCGACCAGGCGAATTTCTGTCCGAAATGATATCGTTTGGCAATCCGCACCGGCGCGCAGCGGGCGAGGCGAAAGCCGCCCGCACCCAGACGGACCCAAAGATCATAATCGAAATGACTCCGGCGATTGAGAGCATAATTGCCCACCGCTTGCATCGCGTCACGGCGGATGCATGAACCCGAATGGGAAAGCTGGTTCTTGCGGCCCAACCGATGCGTCACGTCAGTCAGCACCGTTGCCTGGGGCTGAATAAGTGTCCAGTCCGCCGTCTCGCCAGGACCGATCATCAGTCTTTCAAAGCTGATCGCAGCCACGTCCGGGCGGTCGTCCATCGCGGCGCAAGCCGTTTCCAGCCAGGTTGGATGCGCCAGATCATCCGCGTCGAGAATAGCGACCAGCGGCGCACGCCCTTGCGCCAGCGCAAAATTCAGTGCCTTGCCGCGCCCCCGATCAACATTTGTGAACAGGGCGAACCGGCTATCCTTATCGCAAAATGCCTGCGCAATGGCAGCGCTGTCGTCCGTGCTGCCGTCGTCCACCAGGATGAACCGCGCATCGGCCAGTGTCTGCGACGACAGAGATGCCAGCGTCGGCCTCAGTGTCTCGGCGGCATTGAAAAACGTGCAAAGTAGATCGATGCTGGCCGGCGGCAACGTCATAGGGCGCATATCCTGATATGAAAACGCCATCCTAGTCGGCAGGCGAGACAATATACCCCACCGTGCCGCTTCTCGCAAGAAGTGGCAGGCATCACCGCATTTGCAAACATACAGGCGATGATGGCAGAGGCTGACGCGACGGTGCCGAAGTAGAAAAGGCGCTCCCTTCGTAAGCGGTGACAATAAAAGCGGTAGGCAAATTCCAACTCAAACGCTGCCATATGGTTTATGCACTGGACAAACCGGGACGCTTCTTGGACAGACGATGCTGTCCTGCAACAAGGCGACCGACGCTGATGACGCAAATGCTTTCGGCAAACTCCGCCCGCCCACCCGCCATGGCCCGTGGCGCGCGCGCGCACAGCAATCTGGAACTGCGCTATGCGGTCGGGATAGTGGTCTATATCCTGCTCTACCCTGCCCTGCTGTCTGCGCTCGCGGGCGACTGGGCCGGCGCGATCGAACAGCGCGAGGAAGGGTCAGCGATCATCCAGCTGCTCAGCATCGCGATCTATGGCCCCGCCTTGTTCATCATGATCGCGCGCTTTGGTGAGGTGATACGCTATCTTCGTCCAGCCTGGCCGCTGTTGCTGTTGCTGTTGTGGGCGGGCGCCTCGATCCTGTGGTCCGTAGAGCCCGATGCTGCCTTGCGTCGCTTCTTCGCCCTTATCCTCTTTAGCCAGGCGGTGTTGTTCGTCGCCATGCAGCAGCGGCATGAACAGTGGCTGCCGATCATGGCAAAAATCTGCCTTGTCGTACTCGTCATTAATATCATTTCGCTCGCCATTCCCGGCGTCGGACTGAATTTCACGGGCAAATATGCGGAATCCGGCTCGATCCGCGGCATTTATCCAGGGAAAAATTATTTCGGCCCGGTGCTGGCCTTTTCGATGCTGATTTTCGCGACGCAGGCTTTTGCGACGCGAGGCGCCACGCGTCGTAGATGGGCAGCGGTGGTGCTGGTCAGCCTGGTGCTGCTCTTTTTCTCCAACTCGCGCACCCCGCTTATCGGCTTTGCTGGCGGGTTCGGTGCGATGTGGCTCACGCGATTTGTCGTAATACCCGAAGGATGGCAGCGGCATCTCACCTTGCAATTGCGCGCCGGATTATCGGTCTTTGCCCTGTTCGGCACCATCGTCGTGCTGCCATCGCTACTGATCGGATTGCTGACCCTGCTGGGACGCGACCTCACCTTGTCAGGTCGCACGCGTCTGTGGGATTATGCCTATGCCATCGGCATCGACCGGCCGATGATGGGTGCTGGATATAAGACCTTCTGGGTGGACAAGCTGACCGCCAATCTGCGCGACTTCCACGCGCATTGGTCGGAAGGTTCAGCGACTATGGCGATGACGGCGAATGGCCATAACGGCTATCTCGACATGTGGTTGGAATTGGGCATTGTGGGCCTGTTTTGCTTCCTCTTCGCGTGGTTCATCTTTCTTGCGCGTAGCCTGCGCAACATCCGTCAGACCCGCGATCCGGCCAATCTATTCCATGTCGGCATATGGGCATATTATTCCATATACAGCATCACGGATTCCAACATTTTGATGCATTCGGACCTTAGCTGGTTCTTCGTGACCTATTGCTTCCTGACGCTGGGCATTGCTTCCTATCGGTCGCGCGCGCCTCAGGCGCAAAGTTAAATGGCTTCTCGCATGACCGTTCCCAACCTCATCGTTGCCGGTGCCCAGAAATCAGGCACAACGTCATTATGCGCCGCGCTGGAGCAGCATCCCGACTGCTACCTGTCCAATCCCAAGGAACCGAATTTCTTTTCGCGCGCGATCAACGAACAGCGACTTGCCAGCTTCAGCAGCTGTTTTCGGGGCGTTCCCGACGACGCACGGGTCGTTGTAGACGGCACGACCACCTATATGGCGGACCCGGCCATAGCCGAGCGAATATACCGCCTGTTGGGGCCAGACACCAAATTCATCTTTGCCCTGCGAAGCCCGCGCAAGCGCGCCTATTCCGGCTTTCTCCATATGCTCAAGCGCGGGCATGAACGGCGCACGGCGCAGGAGGTATTTCTGTCCTTGCCCGACGATCCCGGGGCCGCGGTTCGGGCCGAGCGGGACAATGTCGATGCCGCCGCGGCTGCGCGCCAGCTTATTACACGGCCCTATGTGCGCCAATATGATGATGTGCTGTGGAATTTCCGCTATCTGACCAACAGCCTGTTCGCGGCCCAGATTGAACCGTTCGAACGCCTGTTCGGTCAGGACAATATGCTGATCATATTGTTCGAGGATATGGTGGCCGATTTCATGTCCCAGCGCGCGCGGATCGCGCAATTCCTGGACATTCCCGAACAGGGACTGCCGCAAACCCTGCCCCGCGAAAATCAGACGCGAATGCCCGACACCGGCACATTATGGGGCCGGATCGACGAGCAACTGCGCCGCATCAAGCGAGGCAATTTCGTTTTCGTGCGCAAAGCCGAGGGGCAGGCACCGTCCCGTGCGCCGTCGGACGTTGGCACCAAGCTGATGCGCCTGACTGACAGCGAAGTCGCAGTTTGGGAACAGAGACTTGGTCGCGATCTGCGGGCGGTCGGCTGGTGACCGGCATGAGTAAGGTTACCGTTGTTGACTCACTTCTGCCGCGATGCAAGAACCCTGATTCCAAGGGCATCTCCACCTGTCGAAAAGTAAATCTTTCGTCATGGTGATGATGGGCAAATATCAGGTCGGCGCAAAGTCGGCACAAAGGAAGCAACGATGACAACGGCTGAAGGCCAGTACGTAACGCCTACGGAAGACAGCCCAATTGATCTGCGGACTTTGTGGCTGATCATACTGCGCCGGCGGTTTCCCTTTCTCATCGTGGCGGCAGTCGTCCTGGCGATCGGCTTGGGCATCGCGCTGATCATCCCAAGCAAATATGTCAGTTCCACCAGCGTGCTGATCGAGCGGCGATCGACAAACGTTGCAGAGGGACAGTCGATCGTGTCCGGCCTGCCGGCTGATTCGGCGGCTGTCGATACCGAAGTGCAGGTGCTGCGTTCGCCCGACCTTGCACGCCGCGTCGCCGAGCGGCTGCACCTGGACCGGGATCCCGAATTCAACCCCCGGTTGCGCGAACCGGGTTTTGGCGAATGGCTGGGTGGCCTGTTCGGCAAATCCCCGGCCCCAGTCCGGCCGGGGCTGGATGCCGTCACGAACGCACTGCTCAATCATATGTCCATCGGGCGGCAAGGCCTGACCTATGTCATCAACATCAATGTTTCGTCGCGGTCGCCCCAGACCGCAGCCGACATAGCCAACGCAATGGCGCGCGAATATCTGGAACAGCAGGCCGAATATAAGCGCGCGGTCGCCCAAAAAGCGCAGAATTTCTATTCAGAGCGGATGCGCGCGCTCAGTACCGATGTGCAAAGCAATGCGTCCAGTGCGTCCTCCATCCGGGCGCGCACCGGCATCACCAGTGGCTCAAATCCTTCGTCCTATGACGAACAGACCATCGCAGACCTGCGGCGTCAACATTCCGAAGCTGCCGCCAATCTGGCAGCCAAGCAGGCGCGCTATAGCGCTGCCAGCCGTTCCCAGAATAATCCCTCATCGCTGCCCGACGTACTTGCATCGCAAGTCATCCGCGACCTGCGGTCGCAGCGCGCAAAAATCGCGGTCGATGCTTCACAGGCGACGACCCGTTATGGCAACGACCATCCCGAAGTCGCGCGCACCCGCAATCAGTTGGCCGAAATCGATGGCGAAATCGCGGCTGAAACGCGCCGGATCGTTTCTGGCCTGGCCGCCGAAGTAAACGCTGCGCAGCAGGAAGTCGCCAGCCTGGGTTCCGCCATTGCCCAGCAGCGTTCCGCCGCGATCCGCAATTCCGACGCATCGGTTACCGCCAGGAAGTATGACACGGATGCTGATGCTTCGCGTGAAGTCTATGAGGACCTTGCCAAGCGTCGCAAGGAAACGGTCGCGACGGACGAACTCGCCACGCCCGATGCCAGCATCGTCTCGGTCGCTTCACCGCCCAACTCGCCCAGCTCGCCCAACCGCCCTCTGCTGATCCTGCTGACGCTGGCGGCCGCTCTCACCTTCGGGTTGCTGGCCATCATCATCGCGGAACTGCTTGATGTGAAGATCAGCTCCGGCGAGGATGTCAAACGCCATCTGGGGCTCAACCGCATCGCGTCCATTCCTGGCGTCAGCCCGCGAAACTATGACGAGCATCTTGCGCGCCTGGTTTATGAAAAGCCGCAGTCGAGCTTTTCCGAAGCGATCCGCGCGCTCAACATGACGCTGCGCGGCGGACATGCCAAGCAGGCCCTGCCGAGCGGGCAGGTGATCGTCATCACTTCCGCCCTGCCCCATGAGGGCAAGACCACCATCGCGACGTCGCTGGCCCTTTCCATAGCCAAGGCGGGCAGCCGCGTCCTGCTGATCGACGCCGATGTGCGCCGGCCCCAGGTCGCCGCATCGCTGGGGATCGCCACGCCCGAACATGGCATAGCCGAGGTGGCCACCGGCAAGACGGAACTGGCGTCGGCCATTGTATCCACCGGCACGCCGCTCGACCTGCTGCTGGTCACGGTCATTGCCAAGGGCATCGACATTTTCTCAAGGGGCCAGTTTTCGGACCTGCTTGAAAAAGCCCGCCAGCAATATGACGTCGTCGTAATCGACACCCCGCCGGTCCTGGCCGTCAGCGATGCAACGGTGATCAGCCGGGAGGCCGATCATGTGGTATTCATCACCAGATGGCGCCGGACGTCGCGCTTTGCCGCAAAAGCGGCTGTGGAAGCCCTCAAGGCCGCCGAAGCGCCTTTGTCAGGTGTCGTCCTCAACGCCGTCGACCTGAAGAAACAGTCGCTTTATGCGGACAGTGATCCGCTGGCCTTTTATGGCTCTTACAAGGCCTATTACGCCAACGAGGAATGATCGGCTGTTTCGCTTCTGGAGATTGAGCTAATCCGCGAACGCGGGATGTCCCGGTGCCTGCGCATCCCGCCAAGCGTTTCCCATGCTTAGGCATAAAAGCCCGTCGAACTGGCGCAGCCAGAAAGATGTTCGGCAAACCAAGCCAATTCACCAAGTGTATAACGACAGCGACAAGGTCTATGCAGTCTCCAGCATCATGGTGATCTGGTGATCACAGTCATGCGTGTTTCGCGAACCGGGTTATCCAGTAGTTCACCTGGACTGAATGGAATTCAGATTAGAGCGGTTTTCGACCGTTCTGAATCGGCATGGGATTCTCTTCGGCCGCGATTTCTGATTCAGAGTCCGTGCTGGTGAAGGAGGCCAGCATGGATGGCTCTTTCAACGGATTTGCGCACTCGGCTCTTGGCAGCGGTGGATAGTGGATCGAGTTGCCGTGCTGCGGCCGCCCGATTTGGCGTTGCACCGTCAACGGCGGTCCGCTGGCTGTGGATCGGCGTGCAAAAAGGACCCCGTTAGCGGGGTGATCGGCGTCTAAAAGG